>JAZKZP010000122.1:0-5531 GCA_045612715.1 Eubacteriales bacterium | reverse complement strand
CGGCGCGCAGGACATCTTTAGATGTCATTCTGGAGCAGTCCTTGTGTCCTAACGAGATTCTATCGGTCGTTTCACTCCCTCCAGAATGACACAAGGACGCGATAGAATCTCGGCGCGCCTTCACTCCAGAATGACAGCGCGGGTTTATCGTTTGTATGGACGCCAGTCCCTACAATATTAGTGCTTATTATATGGGGAAAAGCGCGAAGCTGATGAAAGCTTTTTTGGTTACTTTTTTCTCGAAAAAAGTGACCGATAAATCCCAATTTATACACAAAGCACCCACCCGATGTTTCGGGTGGGTGCTTATTGATTTTTATTCTACAGGTGAGAATTGGTCTTTACCTACTCCACAAAGAGGACATTCAAAATCCTCGGGGAGATCTTCAAAAGACATATCTACATCAATTCCGTGCTCGGGGTCGCCCATTTTTTCGTCAAATACCCAACCACAAACGTCGCAAACATATTTCATATAAAAAACCTTTCTTTTTTTTATATTATTATGTCCACAATTTGACGTTTTATTAAAATTTTGTAGTATCAAATTCTTTAAGATATCTCTTTAAGGGTTTAACTGTGTTTTTAACCGTACCCGCTACGAAGGGATTTTTAAGATTGGCTCTCTTAACAAGCTCCGTAAATGGATATTTACCACCCATTTTGCAAAGCTTAACGTATTTTCTCCAAGCTCTACCGTGGTCGCGTCTTGTTTCATTGAAGAACTGGAATGCAACAACCTGAGCTAAGGTATAGTCGATATAGTAGAAGGGAGAGCCGAAAATGTGACTCTGACGCATCCAATATCCACCCTTTTCGAGAACGGGTGCATAGTCATATTTGATGTGAGGAAGATACTTTTTCTCAATCTCTCTCCATTTTGCGCATCTTTCTTCGTGAGTGATTTCGGGATTTTCATAAACGAAGTGCTGGAATTCGTCAACGGCTACGCCGTATGGAATGAATGTGAGTCCATCGCAAACGTGTGAATATCTATACTTATCTGCTTCCTCGTTAAAGAAGTATTCCATCCAAGGATATGTGATAAATTCCATACTCATTGAATGTATCTCACAAGCCTCAAGTGTGGGGCTACGATAGTCTGGACATCCGATATTTCTTGACATATACCCTTGGAATGCGTGGCCGAACTCGTGAGTAAGCACATCAACATCTCCACTTGTTCCGTTGAAGTTAGAGAAGATAAAGGGAGCTTTGTAGTCGGGGAAATATGTCATATAGCCACCTCCTGCCTTGCCCTGTCGTGCTTCAAGGTCAAGAAGCTCATATTCTTTCATGAATGCAAAAAATTCGTCGGTTTCCTGTGAAAGCTCGGCATACATCTTTGTTGCCTTGTCAACGAGATAATCCTTATCACCCTTAGGAGTTGCATTTCCACTAAGGAAGTCGATATTATAGTCATAGGATTGAGGATTTCTTATTTTCAAACGTTTTGCCTGTTCTTTAAAAAGCTTATTTGTAAGAGGAACAAGGTCGGCATAAATCTGTTCTCTATATCCCTTAACATCATCGGCGTTGTAGTCCGTTCTGCCAAGAGATTTGTACCCAAGCTCGATGAAGTTCTCATAGCCGAGCTTTTGAGCCATTGCGTGTCTTGTTTTTACAAGCTTGTCGTAAATCTCGCCAATCTTATCGAAGTTTTCCTCAAAAAATTTAGATGTTGCAATAGACGCCTCTTTTCTTGTCTTTCTGTCGGTTGAGGTCGTGAATTTGCCCATTTGAGAAAGATTATATGTTTCGCCCTTAAACTCAATTTTTGCAGAAGCCATAAGCTTTGTGTATTCGCTTGAAAGCTTGTTGATTTCCTGAAGCTCGGGAACGATCTTTTCATCGAAAATTTCAAGTTGATTTTGCACCATATTGAAAAGATGCTTGCCCCACTTTGCTTCAAGCTCAGGACGGAATTTCGCATTTACAAGTGCCTTGTTGAACTTGTCCGAGAAAACTGCAATCAAGGGAGAAATCTCGTCGATAAGCTCCTGATTTTTCACATTCTCTTCATTCTGCGTATCGCAAGTATATTTAACATATGCGATACTGAAGTTAGTGTTAAGATGATCATTGTATTTGAACATCTTTTTAAGTGCCTTGTTCTGATCGTCAAATGTTTGTGCTGAATTGAATTCATTGATTATCAAATCAAAATCGCACTCAATCTTCTTAAGATTGGGCTTTTTAAATTTCATTTCTGAAAACTTTTTCATGATTTTACCGCCTTTCAAATAGACTTATTGAAGTGATTATATCAAAAATAATTAGTATTTGCAAGTATTTTTATTATTTTTTCTTTTATTCTTGTCCTTTGCACGAATAAATTACCCCTTTGTTTTTATATAATTACAATGTAAATTATAAGGAGGTACATTAATGTTTACTTACAAAACCAATTTGATTGTTTTTGTTGTTGTTCTTGCGGTGATATTTGTTGTCACTTCGATAGCGATAGCATTCAATTCAATAGCGGATGCGAAAAATGAAAACGACGATTCAAAGGCTAAAATAGTGGAGCTGAACGGTATGATTGACCGATTGCAAAGCACACTAAAGGACGCGCAAACGGAGATTTCGAGCCATAGCGAAAAAATAGAGATCTACCAAGATATATTTGCATCTTGGAACAAGGCTACCCCGGAGGTTAGCGAAGCAATTAAGCAAATTGCGGCGGAATATTCAATGGTTCTCGAAAATGCCCACTTATATCCGTGTGATATTGTTCACAATTTTGAGGATGAAGTTTTGAATGCTATATGCACAGCACTTCGCTCCACCAATCCTTTTTCGGTTGTGGAAGATTTCAAAGCCATTGTCGTTAAAGCCAATGAGGTAAGATACGACAATGTGATTCAATCGAAAATAGAGAAAATTGAAGAAAACGGCGTTTGCTTTGACGAAGACCGTGAAGCCGTGGTTAGCTTGAGAGAATATTATAACTCGTTTTCACAAAATGAAAACGTGGTTAAATCATTTGTGGAGCAGGGAATAGATAAAGAAATCGAAATTCTGGAAAAAACTATTGATTTGGATGAAGAAACCAATCTTGCGAAAGCATTTGAGGAGGAAGTTGTACAAATCAAGATGCCAATAACTCTTTCAACGTCATTAAAAAAAGCAAATGATGCGTGGAATGCGCTTCAAAATGCTCTTGAAACAGAGGATGTTCTCGCCGAAAGTACGGTCAATGCGCGTTCTCTTTTTGTATCCTACGCATTGCGTTATGAAGAACTGTTGATGGCAAAAGAAGAGGCGGACATTATTAATGATATAATCTCAAGACTTGTTATATCCCCTGACCTTACTACAAAAGAGTATATTGACCATATAGAAACGAGAATCGTCAATTGGATGAAAAAATTCAACATTGATACCGAAAACACCAATCTTGTGAATGATTTAACCCCTATTAAAACTGCTTATGAAAAGGCGATATCCGAGCTTTCATCACTTTATGAAGCATATAAAAACGCTGTTGAGAGCATAGGAAAGGTAAACCAAGCCTCAAAGACCGACATTGATAATGCTTTTAAGAGTTATGAGAGTATAAAGGACTATAAGGATACGGATATTGTTCTTTCTCTCGAATCTCCAAACACGGTAGCAGAGCTTTACAAACTGATTGAAGAGTCACTTGAGTGCTATAATCGCATTATTGATAAAATTACGTCAATTCGCAACGAAATTGATAGATTGCACGATGTTGATCCCGACGTAACGCACGAAGAAATATCAGCACTTGATGTATGTGTAAACGAGTTGTTAGCTCTTGAAATAGCTATTGAGGCACTTAATACCGACGAAAAGAATTACGTTGAGCTTCTAACTAAAGCAAGACTTCTTCCGTTTAAAAATGACGCGTTTAGGGAAATCAAATCAACCTATGATAACTGCTACGAAATGGCAAACAACGACCGTGACGTGATTTTGGAGCTTGTTTCTATAAAAGATTCTTCTTTAAATGACGTTGAGAGGGCAACATCTACCGAAGAAATCAATGAAATTGTCGAAAAAGCTGTAAACGATTTCAATGCTTGTTTGAATTAAAATCAAAAACGGAGAGCAACTGCTCTCCGTTTTGTGTTAATATTCGTATGAAGAAAATGTTTTTTCAACCCATTTATTGTGAGCGATTTGTGCTTCGTGGAATTCTTTTTCTGCATACATTCTCGCACTTTCAATATTGATGCTTGTTTCTTGGTTGCGCATAATGGTATTTACGTTTTGATCAATGCTAGTCAAAACTCCCCTAACCTCTGCCATGGTGCTAGCAAGATTGCCAAGCATTTCGTGAATGCTGTTTACACCGCGAATAACTTCGTTTCTGAATTCTTTTTGTTCATAGTAAAGCACGGCTTCTTTCATATTGTCGGCAAGTCCGTTGCGGAATGCGTGTTGTAATACTACAAGGCAATCAATGTATCTGTAGTCGGGGGGAACGATATTGCTCTTCTCGTAACACTGCATTAAAATTTCTTGAATTTCATTTGCCTTGTCATAGCATTCGATGGCTTCTCTTTCGAGCTCGCTTGCGTTCTTTCTATCCTTCTCACAGCTATTTTTGATGTGTTCAAGCTTGTCAAATGTGAGTCTTGAACTTGTAATGCGAGGATTGTTCAATTCATTTTCAAGCTGAGCAATTCTTTCTTTTAAGGGTTGTGTGCGTTTTTCCAAAGATGCAATCGCTCTTTTTTTCGCTTTCTTTGCCTTTTTGGCGTTTGCTGATTTTAAAGTGATGCCCAAGGCGATAAAGAGGAATACCATTAAAACGCTCATAACGAGATTTGAGTCATAAAGGCGTCCTGCAAGCTCGGGATTGGATAAATATACTGCGCCAATTATGGCAAAATTGGCAATCACCATCAAGATAGCGCCGATAACTGCTGTGAGGATTAGTGAGCTAATCACTGGGCCACTACCTATCATGCTCAACTCATATTTTGTTTCCTCGTCCAAGGAATTCTGTATTTTTGTGATTTTAGCGTTAGTGTCAGCAATTTCCTGTCTAATTTTGATTTCTTGATTGCTCATTCCGCTTTCTTTTCTAAATCTGTTTTCCGATGCTACCCATTTTTGAGAGGCTTCGGATTTGAGCATTCTTGCTTTGTTGTTTAATTTTGTCGATAATTCTCTCAAGGAATATATTTTCACTTCCATTGCTAAGGCATCATCAACAAAATCGGATATTTGTTGTTTTGACAATGCCAAGTTGTTTTCCTGACTCATAGTATAATCTCCTTTTTGTAAATGTAGAGCAAATGGACAAAATGTCGAGTATCACACTAATCTTATCACATTTTGAAAGCTTTTGTCAATAATAATGGATAAATTCAATAATAAAAATTCAAATTTTGATTTATCTAACAGTTAGCCTTCCCCTGAGGGGAAGGTGGCAGGCGAATGCCTGACGGATGAGGGGAACGCCATTTAGTTTACACTAACGACTTTCTCGTAAAACAAAAACCTTGATTTTTAAGTAATTTCTTTTATTTTGTAAACGAAATGCTGTCGAGAAAGAC
>JAZKZP010000121.1:0-7726 GCA_045612715.1 Eubacteriales bacterium | reverse complement strand
TTACATTATCAATATAAACGTCAGCTGTTGCGCTACCCATAAAGATACCACGCATACCGCTATTGATTGTAAGGTTCTTGATTGTGCCGCCAACTGTGTTTACTGCACAGTCCCAAGTACCCCAAGCATTAACACCAAGTGAATGACCGTTACCGTCAAGAACGGAACCATTAACTGTAACACCAGTTTTGCCGTATCCACTATTTGCTTCTGTCTTAGAAGTATCAACCATCAAATCTCCGCCAAGAACTACGTCTTCGCCAGCATTAAGAGCTTCGTCAACCTTTACAGGATCGCTAACCTTAACAACCTCAAGGAGATTATTTGTGATACTTTCTGTTACGTTGTTTTCAAGAACAAAGTTAGAGTTAGTTGCGCCGCCGTACTCAGAACCGTAAAGTTCATTGTATGCAGAGTAAGCAACATGTGTGCCTTCCAAAGTTGCATTCTTAACTGTGTTGTTCTTCAATGTGATAGCATTGGATGCACTATAGCTCCAACCACCAGCGATCAAACCGATACCGGGGTTACCATCAGCACGTGTTTTGGTAAGAGTAACATTTTCTACAGAACAACCTTCGATAGTGTTGTTATAGTGAACGAAACCAGTGATAGCACCAACGTTAGTCCAACCAACGAGGTTAAGATTCTTTACTGTACAGTTAGTAACATTGTGATTACCTTCAAGCAACCAAGCAGTGATACCACCTACAGCGTTACGTGTAACAGACTTAATAAGACCTGTATTATCTGCAATTGTAGAACAACCGTTAACCTGTGTACCGTAGTAGCAGTAACCGGAAATACCTGCAACATATGCCCATTCTGCAACGATGCTCACGCTACCAACAACATGACAATTGGAGATGTTTGCAGGATAAGCTGCACCAACAACACCCGCAACCATAGAGTAACCTGTTACGTCAACGTTTTCAAATGTAACATTCTTAATAGTTGCATTCTGTACTACACCAAAGAAACCAACACCCTCTCCTTCAGGAGCATTGATGTAAAGGTTCTTAATTGTGTGACCGTTACCATCGAATGTACCTTCGAATGCATTGTCCCAGTTACCAATGGGAGCCCATGCCATACCAGCAAAATCGATATCGGATGTCAATGTGATTGTCTGACCCTTAAAGCTGTCAACAACGGGTGTACTTCTCATAGAATATGTAGAAGCAGCTGTTCCATTTACGAGAGCCGCAAGACCAGCGAGCTGTTCAGCAGAACTGATTTCCAATTCTGTTGCAGTATCATCATACCAGCTCATATCTACGCCACCGAGCCAAGCTGCGCCGCCGTCGTAATCATTGCCAAAGCTGTCTTCTTCATAATTAACCTGTGTAGCAACTACGTTGATACCAAGGTTAATTTCAGGAACATTAGTTCCATTGTGGTTAGCTTCATTACCAACTGTTGTGGGCATATGAGCTACCAATGCAAAGTATACAACGTCTCCGGAAAGAAGTGTGTCAGCCTTTGAGTAACCATCAGAAATAAGTTTGCCTGATGTAGCTACTGCCATAGCATCTACACGAGTTGCATATGCACCTGTTTCACCATTTACACCTTCAATAACGTCGAAGTAAATGTAGTCAGAAAGCTTTAATTCTTCTCCTGCAACATTCTTACCTGCAGTTTCAGAAACGATGTTAACACCAAGCTGATACTTAAGTGCAAGAGAACCTGCATTTGTAAGTCTCAAATATGCTGTGTCAACATAACCGGGTTCCCATTTGTCACCAGAAAGAACGTCAGAAGCGCCTTCAACTGTTTCCCATGAGTCGCCGTCCCAGTACTCAAGAACGATGTCAAGGTTACCGGATTTGATAATGTTATTTTCGCTTGTAACACTATCTGTAAACCAAGCGAACGTTGTTCCAAGAAGCATTGTAAAGCAAAGCATCAATGCCAAAACACTTGTGAGCAACGCGCGTTTTGTGTTTTTGTTAGCCATTTCTTTTTTCTCCTTTATAAATTTTAGTCTAACATTTGCTTTTTAGCAATCAAAAGGCACAAAAGCTTTTATGCCCTTTGATTGCTACCTAACTCCCGTTTGGGAGTTAGGTAAAATAGCTTATTTGTCTTTATCGTTTGCCTGTTTTGCAAGCTGCTCTTTAAGTGCCTGCAATTCACGAAGCATTTCTTCGTTCTGCTTTCTTTCTTCTGCAATCTGTGCGCGTTCCGCTTCCATAATCGCTGTCTGTTCTTTCTTATATTTACGGAACAAACGAATTACGTTTACACCGTTATAAAGTATAAGAAGAAGGAACGGAATCAAGATACAAATAATATATCCCTGTGTGGATTTTACGTAAGCAAAGAAGTTTCCAACACCGGGAAGCTTGCCTGCGTAAGTACCAAGCACGTATTCGGGCTCAACAATTGCTTCATCGTCAGTTCCCGTATTAGTACCGTAGGTTACGTAGCCAATAAGCTTTCCGTTGGCATCTCTCTTAACCTCACGAATCATATGCGTTACAGTTTCACCATAGCTCACACTATTCGTTGACAAAAATGCGATTATGTCACCCTCTTTAAGCTCGGAAAAATTTTTAACATTCTTAATCAAGATTATATCGCCCGCATTGAAGTGAACGTCCATATCCTTGTTCTTTTCTGATAAGCTCATAGAGTCAGTTTGTACGATATAAAACTTTATACCGAAAATACTTCTATCATTTTTATCAACAGTTGTAACTGACACAATAGTAAATATCATCATAAATACGGCAAATGCAACCACTATTCCTGTTATAACCTTAGTGATAACATTAAGCACGCTTTTAATTTTATTACTTTGCATAGTCTACTCCTTACTTGATTTCAACACTAGCGGGAACAGCATGAACTGTTATGCCAATGCCAGAATAAATCTGGTTTTGAAATTCATTTCCAGCAGTTTCTTTCATTTTGATTACCAAATAGTAAGTATCACTCTTATCATCAACATTCAATTGCCCTGTAAATGATGTGAGTCGTTCGGCAGTTTTGAGATTTGTTAAATCGTTTGTAACCCAAATTTCAAATGCCTCATTAAAGGATTCCATATCGGTTTCTTCATCATTACTGATATTTACTCGGAAGTTGATCGGAATATTACCAACGTTCTTTACCTGGAAACCTTCAGTATAATATACTGCACCTGGCTCAAACAATATTTCTTCTCTATCGTCGAGCACAACAAAATTAAGCACGTCGCCAATTAGTGAATTATCTTTAGCATCAACAATGTCAATTTTACATTCACCGGATATAACATTAATTCCAATCTTTCCATCTCCATCACCGCTGTTAAAGATAGAGTATGTAAGACCTGCGATAGTTGCAAGGAGAATTACGATAATAATGATTAAGGTGATTATGGTTAGTTCTTTTTTCCTGTCTTCATCGTATCTATAATCTCTGTATTCCAATATCTTCACCTCCTACAAATCTTAAAAATAGTAGAAATATGCCACTATAAATATTACATTTTTATACATAATAAATTTTACCACCAAATTCAAGAAAAATCAAGTGGTTTTCGAAAAATATTTTAATATATTTTTTATATTATATATATGCCACAAAAACTTTTGTTTTTTTCTAGATTTTTTTGCAAAAATACTATTGACAAATTAAATCATTGGTGATATACTCCTACCTTGGTTTGCTTTTTTACACAATTAATTTATACAATAGGAAGGTTATCATGAATATATCCTCTTCAGTACAACAAAATCAACGTTTCAAAATAGACATTAATAAAATTTTGCATGATATTAAATTCAGAATTGCAGAATTTGTTTCAAAAAATTTCGTTCTTATAATCGCCGCAATTCTTGCTATTGCCTCTTGTTTTATAGTTAAGCCCGACGCTGAATATCTTGGGTATTTTGATTTCAAAACACTCACCTGTCTTTTCTGCACACTTGCAGTAATATGCGCACTTAAAAACATTAGATTTTTCACAATCACAGCTAAAAAAATTGTTGCCTATACAGGTAATACGCGAACTCTCACGTTAGCACTTGTTTATATTACTTTTATCGGCTCAATGTTTTTAGCTAACGATATGGCGCTTCTCACATTCTTACCCCTTGGTTATATTTCCCTTTCATCCACAGGCAAAGAAAAATATATGGCTCCAATATTCATCCTTCAAAATATTGCAGCCAATCTTGGCGGAATGTTAACTCCATTTGGCAATCCACAAAATCTTTATATCTATACCAAATTCAACATTCCCACTATGGAATTTATGGGAATTATGCTCCTTCCCTTTATTCTTTCTATAATCCTTTTCACATTAGGGTGCTTCTTTATTCCCAAAGAAAGTCTTACTCTTGAAAACAATGAAGAAGAAAAAATAGACTCTAAAAAAGCTATTTTCTATCTCGTTTTGTTTGCAATGACAATTTTAATGGTATTCAGATTAATTCCTTATTATATCTGCCTTCCCATTATTCTTATTTCAATTATTAAAACGGATAAAAAAGCACTTACTCAGGTCGATTATCCCTTGCTTTTGACCTTTGTTTGCTTCTTTTTACTCGCAGGCAATGTGTCAAGAATAGAGATCGTTAATACATTTTTCTCTAATTTGCTTGAAAAGAATACACTTCTTACAAGTATCTTTTCTTGCCAGGTTATAAGCAACGTACCCTCAGCTATTTTGTTGTCCGAATTCACGGATAATTATCGAGAACTTCTTCTCGGAGTTAATATAGGTGGTGTTGGTACACTCATCTCTTCCCTTGCAAGTTTAATTACGTTCCGTGAATACACTTCACACATTAAAGGAAAAACCTTGAAATATATAGGACTTTTCAGCGCGCTGAATTTCAGTTTCCTTATTATTCTTGCAACAGCAGTAATGATTTTGATGTAATCTCGATAATAAATTAAAAGCACCGCATAGCGGTGCTTTTTTTGTAATTATTCAAATGCTTTTTGTATGTCGGAAGTAGGACCGTAGATAACTAAAATATCGTCACCACCATTGGGATTTTCTATAAATTCTGCTCTGTCAATACATGTCTGACGAGGACAACTTGTATCCCTAAAGGGTCTTGCGTGATAAACACAAACAAGTTGATTTTTGTCCTTTGAAGTAGTAAAGCTATGGTGTCCTGTGCCGTTAAACGCTTCGTTTTTCTTAAGAATAGGATTATAATCCACCTTTTTGAAAGGTCCCATTGGAGAGTCTGAAATGGCGCATCCAAGCGCATAATCCTCGCAACGAGTATGATTAGCCGAATACGTTAAATAATACTTTCCTTTATGCTTAAGCACAAAAGGACCTTCTACAACACTACAATCAATAAGTTCCCATTCATCTTCCGCACGAAATAGGAACTTTGCCGTACTTTCGTCATATGAAAGCAAATCTTCATTCATTTTGGCGCACCAAATTACGTTTCCATTATCAAATCTTACAAAATATAGGTAAACTGTTCCATCGTCGTCAACAAAAAAGTGTCCGTCTATCTCGTTAATTTCATTCAACCACTTTTTGTCCGACTGTTTAAACGGACCAAGTGGAGAATCGGAAACCGCTATGCCGAGATGCTCGTTTGCAACGTAAACCATATAAAATTTTCCATCTTTCTCCATTATCTCGGGAGCCCAAAACCACTTATCTCCCATAACGTCGTCTGCGCGCAAGCAATATCCCCTGTCAACCCAAGTTGACATATCCGAGGATTCAAAAACACGAAAGCCATCGGGAGAATTGGTTGAATAAAGATAATATTTTCTATCGTGCAAAAGTACAAAAGGATCTGCTCCTTCACAAACAGGATTTTTGTATCTATTTATCATACTATTTTACCTCTTTAAATAATTCAATTACTATAAGCTCGGGATTATTATTGAATCTTATTGGAAACGAGCTGTTTCCAAGTCCTCTGCTGACTATCATTGTAGTTTTATTCTCGCTATGAACACCTGAGTCATACTTTGGAAATAAACCTTGTTTAGGTGCAAACACTCCTCCAACAAACGGAATTCTGAATTGTCCTCCGTGAGCATGTCCCGATAAAACAAGATTATATCCGTATTTTACATATTCTTCAAAATATTCGGGTCTGTGGGAGAGCAATATTGTAAATTCATCCCCTTTAGCACCTTTGTTTAAATTTTCGAGAAAATCATCATTGAAATTGGGATCATCAACACCCCAAATTGCTATTTTTTCTCCATTTTGCTCAATAATCGCTGCTTCATTATGTAAAACTATCACACCAAGCATCTTTAGCTTCTCTTCAAATGGCTCATATTCGGATTTTGAAAACCTCGACTCGTGATTACCGACCACAAAATAGCATTGAGCGATTTCCATCGCCTGCTCAATAAAATTCAAAGTAACTTCCATATCGCTATGTCGAGAATCTATACTGTCACCTGTAATTGCAATAATATCGGGATTGGCATCACGTAACTTATTTATCAGTCTCACGTTGTTTTTTCCAAATTCAGCATTGTGCAAATCCGAAATGTGAGCTATTTTGAATCCGTCGAAAGCGTTTGGTAAAAATTCATTAGTAATAATGAAATTAGTTTGTTCTATAACTAAATTCGACCAAATCATCCAAGAAGTAAAAATAACAAGCAAAATAACAATTATAACTATAAGATATCCGTGCATTTTTTCCTCCTTTAACAATACATTTAAATTATATCACCTTTTAATCACAAAATCAATAAAAAAATTCAAAAAACGGAGTCCGATTGGACTCCGTTTCCGTTTTTGGGCTCACTAACAAGGTGATTGTACGAACTATTAATTTCTTATTAACCGCCTTTGCTATAGGTAACACGCTTTTCAATTTTATCAGCTACGCCGTTTTCATCAAAATGGATAGAGTAATGTTCATCATGATTTATTGGGGCAATGAACATATACAAATCAATATCATTAACGCATTTTGCAGTTATATAAGAGCACCATCCATCGCAATGTAATCCATCTTCATTCAAACTTGCCCAGGCATAATCAAATTTTCCATACTTATCCTGTATTTCTGCGGATGTTTTACCCAAGATGTATCCATCATCATATAAAAAAGTCTTATCCATGTGTCTATAAAATGCGCAGGATGTAAGCATACTCAATAATACTACTATTATTACAAAAGTAAAACATTTGTTGTATCGTTGCATTTTCATATCATTCCTCCCCGAATTCCTTTATTTTTAATGATTATAGCACATTATTATTAAAAATACAATAGGTATAATCTTATTTCATATTACCACTATCAATAACTATCCCAAAATAATCCATAGTAAAAAATACGAACCCTGATTGCACATGGTTCGTATTATTCATAAATGGCTCCCCTGAAGATAATGGTTGCATTATCTTCTCTGGACCTTTGAACCAAAGACCCCCTGGATTAAGACTACGGTTGCGTTGCAACGCGTAGGAAAGTTTGACTTGTGTGCCTTACAACACACATTTTCTAACGAAAACCGTCAAAGCTTTCGTCAGTGCTCCCTTCGGTCGCCTGCCTATTACTTGATGAGGATATTTGTTTTGATTCAAGAAAAGAAATCAAAACAAAAAACCGAGGCATTTGCCTCGGTTTCTTTGTTTTGGCTCCCCTTTTTGGACTTGAACCAAAGACCCCCTGATTAACAGTCAGGTGCTCTAACCAACTGAGCTAAAGAGGAATATTTAAGCAGGAAGCAATTAATACTTCCTGCTATGTGTCGGCTATGACCTATCTTCCCGGTC
>JAZKZP010000120.1:0-9454 GCA_045612715.1 Eubacteriales bacterium | reverse complement strand
CCAAGATCTGTCAAATCCAGGTTTGTATGACCAAGACATATGCGATGCAAATTGCCGATACTCTCACCGTGACGAATAACGTAAATTCTGGTCAAATTCTTGTCTATGCATTTTTCGTCAGTTATTCTATCAATATTCATTTATGCTCCTTAATATCACATTTATGAAGAGAAATAACAACCTTTTTCTTTATAAAATGTGCATTTATATTCATTGTTTTTAAAACCCCTTTTCATCTATACATCAAAAAAAGAATAGAGTATTCCAAGATAAAATCAACACATCAAAACGATACAAGCTCTACGTTTTAGGTGTTGATTATATATCATTATCTAATATTTAGATAAAGTTTGTTTCAGTCACATATATTATACATTATTTGCGATGTTTTTTCAAGCATATTTTTCAGAGTAATATTCACACGTTTCAAAGCAGATCTAAAATGGTAATATATGCACATTTTTATGAATTTTTATTTTTCGTATTTTTTACTATTTTCGTAGCTAATTGTTATAAAAATGCTTAAAAATCTATATTTTTGCAAAGAAATATTTTTATACATTCGTCTTTTTTACACCACATTTATGCATTTTCCCAAAAAATCGCGAATAAATAACCCGAGAAGAAAAACACGTTTCCATTTTTTACCATTTTTACAGTAAAATAATAAAAAATATCAAAAAACATAAACAAATAAACATGAAAACGCCCGGACAAAAAACACCTTACAAATTAAAAGTTAATAAAATCACAGCTAAAACTCCCAAACAACGTTCAAAAATATCAAAAAACAGGATATTCTTCGCTATTTTAATTGATTTTATTCTTTTTATGACATAAGCAACCATTATTCTATCATGTGCAGCACTTATTATTCTTACAAAACTCTCTTATTCGGATCTGATTTATGCCTTATTTTTATTAAAAATCGCATTTTTTCTCAAGTTTTATTGTGTTTTAACTCTTTTTATATGCAAAACGCGCGTTCTATGCTATAAAAAGGCACAAAAAGAGAGGTTTTGTGTGTTTTTTATTAGTTTTACCGGTAAATAAGCTGTATCTCTAGCATTAAGGCGCTCTTTGGATGTCAATAATGTTATTTTTTTAGAAATTTACCGGGAATAATCAGACAACCAACGTTTGTAACGCTAACTTTTATTCTATATCAAAGCACTAAAAAGACTGTTTTATCCCTTTTTGCACCTTGATTTTAGTGTTTTTTTCTACATTTTTTCATCAAAAATAGTCATTTATAGGTGTTTTAGTGTGAAAATAACTGTTTTTCTAGATGTTTCACGTGAAACGTTACTCCCTCATTATTATATTTGTTTCACGTGGAACATTATATAGAAAGAATGTTAAATTGTTTCACGTGGAACATTTTATTCGAGGAAATGTTCGTTTGTTTCACGTGAATCATTTTTTTTACATAAACTATCTTATTTCATTAAAAACATATATATTATAGCAGTGTTTCCGACTGTTTCACGTGAAACAGTCTAGTTTGGTGAGATGTTTTGCTGCTATAGTTGTGTTTTTAATTCATTTTTTATCTTTTTATGACGTTTTTCGCTAATTAATTCAGTTTTTTCTACTTATTCTATTCATTACATCTTATATTGCATTTAAATATTGTGTGATATTTAAATTAATGATATAAAAACATTTTCTCAGTTAATTAACCGTGTTAATAGATATTTCTTAATGTTTTTATCTTTTTTAATACTGTCATGTGCTTTCTTTACGTTTTTATGACTGCTTTTCTAATTTTTAAGAGTTACATTCTATTTAGCTATTATAATATCATTTCGGACCTATCTGATTGTAAATTCCGCTTAAATTACCTAAAAAAACTATATTTTAACATCATTTTAGTTACTTTTTTGAGTAATTTTTAATCTAAAGTGAATACATTTCAATATGTCACACGTTATTCGAAAGGTGTCCCAGCGATGTTTTAAAAAAGGTCTCAGATTAGTTTTCTTTAAGGTTTTTGGGCGTTTAATAAGCATTTTCGCGCGTTCCTATCCTTATAATGTATCAACCGGAGCGACTATCAACATCTTAACATATATTTTTGATATTTTTACTAATAATATTGACATTTTGTTATATTATATGCTATAATATAAGTGTTGAAATGTTTAAAAAGTACCATTTTACTAACATTTTCTTAAATTTAGATATATCATGGAGATAATATGGCAAAGGTTGTTTCTTTCTCAAATCAGAAGGGCGGAGTTGGTAAAACAACGTCTTGCGTTAATATCGCAGCGCAGATTGCCAACAAAGGCAAAAAAGTCCTTATGATTGACATGGATCCGCAGGGAAATGCTACTAGCGGCCTCGGATTACCCAAATCTAAGATTAAAAATACCATTTATGACGTAATTATCGGCCGAGTTGGCATAAACGAAGCTATAATTAAGACAAAATTCAAGAATTTATCAGTTGTACCGGCTACAATTGATCTCGCAGGTGCAGAGCTTGAGCTTTACGATCTGGAGGAAATGCCCGTAAACTTCACTCAAATTGCTTTAGACACTATAAAAGATGACTTCGATTACATATTTATAGACTGTCCTCCGTCACTCGGAATGCTTACCGTCAAGGCATTATCCATCTCTGATGGCGTTGTAATCCCTATGCAGTGTGAGTTTTATTCGCTTGAAGGCATGTCGCAGCTCTTAAATACAGTAAAAAAGATACGTCAGTTGTACAATCCGGACCTTCAGATAGTAGGAATTCTCCTTACTATGTACAACGGAAGACTTACTTTGACAGGTCAGGTAGTTGCAGAATTGCGCAAATACTACTCAGATTTGCTGTTTAAAGTGCCAATTTCACGTACTGTACGCCTTTCTGAGGCTCCCGGCTACGGCGAACCTATCTGTTACCATGATCCTTACTGTAAAGGCTCTTTAGAGTACGCTGCAGTAGCAAAAGAGTTACAGATGCGTATTTAAGGTTGTAAATCTATGTAATTTTTAGCGATTTATATAGGTTTATGTTTTATTTAAATGTATTTTATTATTTGTTATATGTTTTTTAGGTGTTATTTTAGATAAATTTCATACATAAAATTTAATTCGTAAAAAATTACGAATAACAAAATGCACTTCTGTTTCACGTGAAACAATACGTTTAACAGTTATTTTATCGAGTTTTCAACAATAAAAATGTTGAAAAAGTTGATAACTTTTATTTTTTCATTCTGTTTTAATAAAAAATATTTCAAAATTAATAAGATAATTGACATTCGTTCATTATTTTTTAGGAAGGATATAAACATGGCAAGAAGAAGCAGTGGTCTTGGTAGAGGACTTGACGCAATATTTCTTGAAAATACGTTAGATAACTCCTCCGAGAAGGAAAATTCAATAAACACAATTAAAATCTCTCTTATCGATCCTAAGAGTGATCAGCCCAGAAAGTATTTTGATAAAGAATCGCTCGAGGAGCTTTCCGAATCTATTAAGGAAAACGGACTTCTCCAGCCTATTCTTGTAAGAGAATACGGTGAGGGCGGTAGATATCAGATCATCGCAGGTGAGAGAAGATTCAGAGCATCAAGACTCGCAGGTCTTACAGAAATCCCCGCTATCGTACTTGATAGAGACGATAGAGCAGTAGCACAGATCGCACTTATCGAGAATATTCAAAGAGAGGATCTTAATCCCCTTGAAGAAGCTCTCGCATACAAATCATTGAAGGAAGAGTACGGTATGACTCAAGAGGAGCTTTCCGAGAAGATCGGCAAGTCCCGTAGTGCTATTGCAAACTCTATGCGTCTGCTTGAACTCCCGGATCCAATACTCACAATGGTTGCTGCAAGAGAGCTTAGCGCAGGTCACGCACGTACCTTGCTTGGCGTTAAGGACAGAGAGGATATGATTCTCTTAGCGCAGATCACCGCAGAGCAGGATCTCTCCGTACGTCAGCTTGAGGAGCAGGTAAAGAAGATCAATAAGAAAAAGAAGCCTGAGGTTGTAGATATCGATGATGAGGATGACGTCCCCTTCGTTGATTACTTCCGCGAGATGGAGCTTAGAATTCAGCGTCAGCTCGGCAGAAAGGTCAAGATTGAGGACAAGGGTAAAAAGAAAACCCTCACTCTTTACTATGAGGATAACGAGGATCTCGATGAGCTTCTCAAGTCCATTTGCGGCAAAGATTTTCTCGATGAATTCTAATCAATAACCGTCAGAATCATACCTTTCAAAAAGCTGTTTAAGTAATTATTTTTTTCATAAAAAGCAAAAAAAAGAGCTATTTCGTATTATCTTCACGAGATAGCTCTTTTTATATCATTTTGTAAATAATTGTAGTCTTTTTTACTATTTAAGTAAACTACTTAAAACATTAAGTATTCCCGGCATACAGGAAATAATGCATACACACATACTAACAACAAACAGTATTGCAAGCAAGGTTTTAGTTATAGACGTATTGTATTTATCAACTATACTTAATGCAAATTCCTTTTTATCATCTCTTATATAAAATGCCGCAGCTTCAAAATCTATCAACTCCGCCTTAACTCTTTCTTCCTTACTCAGAGCAACGTACTCTTCGTAGGTAAAGCGTTTCTCACCGACTCTTGACACGATTTTCGTAAGGATATTGTTGCCTTTAAAAAGGTACTTCAAAATAAAGGTTTTATCAATTTTCAGTTGCGCAAGAGTTTTGGCGTTTTCCTCAGAATATGCCTCGTGTCTTAGAAGTTGCATCACAACAAGTCTTATTTTCGCGCGGTATGTATTGAATAAAATAATGCCAATTATAAGAGCAATAGATGCACCCAAGACCACCTTGTTTATTTCGAGATTGAAGTTGATATTTTCGTAGTCATTCAGGTTGATTTCAAAAGCTTTCTTTAAAATCTCAGACATAAATCCTCCGTGATTTATTATAAAACAATTATATCTTAATAAACGCTCATTTACAAGCATAAAAACCAATAATTAAAAAAATATTTAAAATTAATAAAAAGCTTGATTATTATTGACACCCCTATAACGTTGTGATAGAATGTAACCGTACTTGCTTTACAATCAAAAGGAGAATATTATGAAGGTTGTAAATATAATGAATTTCGCAAGATCATACGAGCCACGTGATCCTGTCGCAGAGAGCATGCTCTGTGAAACAACTGTGCAACAGCTCGATCTTGTCAACGAGCTTGGAGTCGACGCAACGTTTCTTTTGCAATATGACGTTTATTCCAACCCCGATTTCGTTAAAGAGATAAAGAAGAGGGCAGGGAGCAATATAGAGCTCGGCTTTTGGTATGAGGTTGTAGAACCGCTCACAACCGCGTGTGGTATGCCTTATGAGAGTAAGCGTGGATGGAAGTGGGATTGGTATATTAAACCCGGATTCAGCGTTTCATACACCTTAGAGGAGCGTGAGAGACTCATTGATGAGGCTATGCGCAAATTCAAGGATGTGTTCGGCTATTATCCCCGCACCGTCGGATCTTGGCTGTTTGACACGCATACGATCAATTATCTATGCGATAATTACGAGATCGACGCGCTATGCTACTGTAGAGATCAGGTCAATACCGACGCTTATACCTTCGTTGGCGGTTATTTCAATCAGGCGTATTATCCCTCGAGAAATAACTACTTCACTCCTGCGGCAAGTGATAAAACGCAATTAAACACACCTGCATTCAGACTACTCGGACCCGATCCGATACACAACTACGATAACGGAAAATATGCAAGCGCAGACAAAAAAAGAGGTCCGTATACCATGGAGCTTGTATATGACAGAACAAGTGGCAGAAATCCAAAGATCGTCGATTGGTATCTCGAGAATTATTTCAGAAACGAAAGTCTCGGCTTTGCTTATATGCAGATAGGTCAGGAAAACAGCTTTGCAAAATACAAAATAATCGATCCTCTAAGAATGCAGATCGAGAAGGTTCTCGCGCTCAAGGACGTAAAAATAGAGAAGATGTGCGACACAGGACGCGCTTTCAAAGAGAGATATAAATCCACTCCCGCAACCTCTGTTTGCGCACTTAACAACTGGGACAATCCCGACTGTCAGTCTGTATTTTACGACTCAAAATACTATACTGCCAACCTTATGAGAGTGGACGAAAAGGTGTTTATCAGAGGTCTGTATTTATTTGATGACTGTATCATCGATCGCTACGAAAATGAGCCCTGCTTGACCTTTGACGCAGTCTATGAGAATTTACCTATCATTGACACTCACTATCAAAGGGGTGAGACTGACGGTGGATTCGGTATGATTCTTGACGAAGATGCAGCAGCCTTTAGTGTGGAAAAATCCGGGGATGAAGAACTGTTAATTTCTTGGAATGATAAAAAAGTTATTTTTAAAAATAATTGCATTTTTGTATATAATTGCAAATTATCATTTACAAATAATATGATTAACACTAAAATTACCGCATCAGATAATTCTATACTCTACGAATATAAAGGTGCAAAATATTCACTTAATATATCCGGCGGCAGTGTAAAAATGTGTGATAACGTAATTCAAATTGAGGGTGAAAGCATAATTCTTACCCCTACAAAAGTATAAAAGGAGAGTAATATGTCCGTCAAAAATAAGTTTAATTACCTCGGTGTTGCCGAGGCAAAATATACAGGAGCACCTCACGATTACGTGATTATTACAGAAGAGCATCAGCTCCTCGACAAAAAGACTTGGGATAAATTTGTAGAGGTATTCACAGAGAATTCCGATGACCACGATATCGGTTGGAGATGCGAGTATTGGGGGAAGATGATGCGCGGCGCGTGTCTCACCTACAGATACCACGGTGACAATAATCTCTATGCAATGCTTGAGTATGCAGTACGTGAGCTTCTCAAGGTACAAAGAGAGGACGGTCGTTTCTCCACCTACTCTGAGAAGATGCAGTTCAACGGATGGGATCTCTGGGGTAGAAAGTACGTGCTGACCGGTATGATGCATTTTATGGACATCTGCAAGGACGAGTCGCTTAAGGCTGAAATTCTCAAGGCTATCTGCCGTCATGCAGATTACATAGTAGAAAGAATTGGCGACGGGGAAGGGCAGAAGAGTATTCTTGAGACCTCGAATCATTGGCTTTGTCTCAACTCCTGTACCATCCTCGAGCCGTTCATAGATCTCTATACCAGAACAGGTAAGGAATCCTATCTTAATTTTGCAAAATACATTATTGGACTTGGCGGATGCGCAGGTGGAAATCTTATCGATCTTGCAATTCTCGATGAAATCGCGCCTTACGAGTACCCTGTAAACAAGGCGTATGAGATGATGTCCTTCTTTGAAGGCTTGCTCGCATACTATGAGCTTACCGGTGAAGAAAAGTATCTTGACGCAGTTGCTAAATTTGTTGAGAAGATCAACGAGACCGACGTAACCATTATAGGATGCTCCGGTTGTACCCACGAGCTCTTCGACAACTCCATCGTAAAGCAGACAGAGTACAACGACGTACAGATGCAGGAGACCTGCGTTACCGTAACCTGGATGAGAGTGCTTACAAGACTTCATCTCCTTACAGGAAACGTTAAATACGTAGACAGAATTGAAAAATCGGCATACAATTCGCTCTACGGCAGTATCAATACCAAAAAAGAGAAGGGCTTCTCGATAGAGGACGGTGAATTCCTTGATCCCGTTATTTTTGACAGCTACAGTCCTCTTTACAATAACCGCCGCGGATTCGTTACCGGTGGCTTTAAGAAATTCCGTACAGGCGGCTTCTACGGTTGCTGCGCTTGTATCGGCTCTGCAGGAATCGGAATTTTCCCTCTTATAGGTATGTTAAAGAGCGAGGAGGGTATCGTTGTTAACGAAGCGTTTGAAGGCGTAGTCAACACAAAAACTCCCCTTGGAAATCCTATCACTCTCAACGCAGTAACAGATTATCCCGTCGGTGAAAAGTATGCTTTGGCAATCTTCCTTGATAATGATGAGGAATTTGAAATAAAAATAAGAATTCCCGATTGGTGCGACGAGGCTACTATTACCGTAGGCGACGAGATCAAAAAGCTACTCCCCGGATACGTTTCCATCAAGAGAGTTTGGTCTGACGGTGACACAGTAGAGCTTGATCTTCCTCATCATCTGAAATCGCATCACCTTAACGGAAAGACCGCCTACACCTACGGTCCTATCGTTTTGGCAAGAGATGAGATGAAGGAGGGTAAAAAGACAGATTCTCACTTCACTCCCACCAAGCATAACGCATATAAAATTATAGAGTCCGGTGACGGTGAAATGCTCCGAATTATGCTTGAATGTGAGGGTGACGACGTGCTTCTCACCGACTACGCATCCTGCGGAAAATACTGGACTAACAAGAATGCAAAGGTATCAGTTTGGCTTAACGCAGATTAATCCCTTTAAAAGTTATTCTTAAATTTCCGTGTATTAACTTAAGTTTTTCAGGTTACTATTTTACATCGAAAATTATATAAAATAAAAAAGTAACGGTTTCACTCACATTGAGCTAAATCGTTACTTTTTTTATTTTTTTGTTAACTATTATTTACTTTTATATCAAATATCCATTATTATAGGCATAATCATAGGCTTACGTTTTGTTTCTTTATAAATAAATTTCGCAACATCATCCTTGATTACGTTTTTGATCATAGCCCAATCTCTATTTTTCTTAGTCATCACCTTTTCGATAGACTGAGCGGCAATTTCTCTTACTCTGCCCATCAGTTCCTCAGACTCCCTTACGTAGACAAATCCGCGTGAAACTACGTCAGGTCCGGCTACGATCTCACCGTAATCGTTAACCGTTGCGACAACGACTACAAGACCGTCCTCTGCGAGAAGTTTTCTGTCACGAAGCACTACGCTACCGATATCACCTACGCCGGCGCCGTCGACCAGCACGTTGCCTGCCTGAATCTCACCTGCGAATTTTGCGCCCTTGCGATCTATTTCAAGAACTCTGCCAAGATCGGATACAAATATTCTATCTGCGGGAATTCCCATAAACTCACCGATATCCTTGTTAGCGTAAAGGTGTCTGTATTCACCGTGAATAGGCATCAGGTACTTAGGTTTAAGAAGCGCCATAAGTAACTTTATTTCTTCACGGCAAGCGTGACCTGAAACGTGCAGATCCTCCGACGATTCGTGTACCACACGTACGCCGTTACGCACTAGAGCGTTGATGATTCTGCCAACAAGTCTTTCATTGCCGGGGATAGCAGAGGATGAGAGTATAACAACATCACTTGCGCTGATGCGTACCTGATTATGCTCACTGAAAGCGATTCGATACAGAGCAGACATCGGCTCTCCTTGGCTTCCTGTAGTGATTATCGTAATCTCGTCGGGACGGTATCGCTTCATATCGTTGACGTCAATGAGGACTCCGTCGGGCAACTCGATATAACCAAGCTCTGCCGCAGCTCCGATAACGTTCACCATACTTCTGCCGAGTATCACAACC
>JAZKZP010000119.1:0-2829 GCA_045612715.1 Eubacteriales bacterium | reverse complement strand
CCCCGACGGTCCATTTCAAAGATAAAGTAACTTTTTTATAAAAATATTTGATTTTGTTTGCACAAAGCCGCGAAAATTGATGTTTTTCCTTTATTGTGGACCGTCGAGGACGCCGGTCCCTACAAAAGTTAGTTTTATTGAAATGAAATATAAACATCCCCACAAATCAAAATTTATACACACATCACAAATCAACATCTACGCTTCCTTCAAACGCCATTGTTGCATCACCCGAAAGACGAACGTTATACTTTTCATCACAAACAACCGAAAGATCTCCACCGGGCATAGATATCTTAATCAATCTACCAAAATCGCAATATCCTGCGATTACCCCTGCGACCGCAGAAACACAAGCACCCGTACCGCAAGCTAAGGTTTCACCGCTTCCACGCTCAAAAACACGGCTTTTTAGATGATTTTTACCCAAAATCTCGCAAAATTCGGTATTAACACCATCCTTAAAGCGTGGATTTTTCTCAAAACATCGTCCAAACTTAGCCAAGTCAATAAAATCCACATCTGGAACAAAAGCGACTTGATGATTGTTACCAATGTTTATTTCGCGCATCTCAAACTTTTGACCGCAAGCATCAAAAAAGAACATTTCTCCAATCGTTGCCTTGCCCATATCAACGGAAATTTTGTCAACAAGACCATTTTTAACCGTCAAAAACAACTCACAAATTCCGCACGCGGTTTCAAGACGAATGCGACTTTTTTTCAAAAAACCGCTTTCATAAAGCAGTTTTCCAATACATCGCGCTGCGTTTCCGCACATTTTTCCTTCACTTCCGTCGGCATTAAAAATTCTCATTTTAGCATCGGCAATTTTCGAAGAACATATTAAAACGATTCCGTCAGAGCCGATAGAATAATGTCTTTTACTGAGCATTACTGCCAATTTTTCCGGCTCGGGCACATCCTTGACCAAACAGTCAAAGAATATGTAATCATTGCCATTGCCATGCATTTTTATAAAATCTAATCGCATGTTATCTCCTTATGTTTGCTATAAATTGGGATTTATAGGGAGTTAGAAAAAGTTAGTTTGTGTTTGGAACGGGAGGCGAAACGCCTCCCCTACAATGTATAATATTGTCTATTCGTAGGGGAGGGGTCTCCCCTCCCGCAATTTAAATTCAAACTATCTCCCCTATAAATCAAAATCCGAATGCATTTTGGTTAGTAAAATACGTCTTTTGAAATGTGAAATTTCATTTTTAATATCAATATATGAAAAAATCCTTGCAAAAGTGCAAAAATAGTGATATACTGTGTTCATGAAATCAAATCTCAAAAAGGTTGGTAAGGATTATGAAAATAAAAAACGTTGTGCGCGATTACGATGAAGTAATGGCAATGGAAGTTCCAAAGCACTTTAAACCTAAAAAGCCTAATATTTTTTGGAGAACATTAACAAAGGTAATTTCGCAGCCTGCGCTTATGCAAACTCATTTTAAACATCGCGAGGTTGGAATGGAAAAACTCGGTAAAGATGAGCCTGCGCTCATTTTGATGAACCACTCAAGCTTCCTCGATTTTGAAATTGCATATTCTATGCTCTATCCGAGAAAATTCAACACCGTTGCAACACTCGACTCCTTTGTTGGACTCGATTGGATAATGCGACAGATCGGTTGCTTCCCAACAAGAAAGTTCATCGCAGACCTTCAACTTATCCGCGATATTAAATACTGTATTACCGAAAATAAATGCTCGGTACTTATGTTTCCCGAAGCGGCTTATACATATGACGGAACAACAACCACACTTCCTGCTTCTCTTGCAAAATTCATAAAGATGCTCGGCGTTCCGTTCGTGATGATCGAAACGTTTGGAGCATACCTTCGTGACCCGATGTACAACAAGCTTCAAAACCGCGATCTCCCCGTTTCCGCAGAGATGAGATACGTGCTTTCTCCCGATCAGATAAAAGCGATGAGCGTTGAAGAAATTCAAGCAGTTATCGATAGAGAATTTTCATTCGACCAATATCGTTGGCAAAAGGAAAACAAAATCGTTATTGACGAACCCTTCCGCGCTGACGGACTTGAAAGTGTACTTTACAAATGTCCTCACTGTGGAAAAGAGGGCAAGATGGAGGGCAAAGGAATTCACCTCACCTGTCACGAATGTGGCAAGGTTTGGGAACTCACTGAGCTTGGCTATTTGAAGGCAACCGAGGGTGAAGATCACTTCGACCATATGCCCGACTGGTACGCTTGGCAAAGAAAATGCATTAGAGAAGAGGTCCTTGCAGGTACATACGGCTTTGATGTACCCTGTGATATATTCATGATAGTTAATACAAAGGACGTTTATCGTGTTGGCGAGGGTCGAGTTGTTCACAATATTGATGGTTTGCACCTCACAGGATGCGAAGGAAAAATCGACTATAAGCAATCATCTCGTTCTATGTATACCGTAGAAGCGGCGTTCCATTGGTACACACTTGGTGACGTTATCGGAATGGGTAACAATCGTGCCCTTTATTTTGCGATGCCCAAAGAAGATAAACACGTTGTCGGCAAAGCGCGTCTTGCCGCCGAAGAAATCTTCAAGGTTATCGAAGAACAAAAAAAAGCAAAGAAATCAGAGGCGAAAGCCGAATAAAAATTTAGAGGAGATTGCAAAATCTCCTCTTTTTTTGACAAATTTTGATTTGTCGTGGAGTTCGCACTCGCTTTTCACGATTGTTTCGTCCACCTTTTCAAAGGTGGCGCCCTGCGCGTAGCAGAGCCGCGCGGCTCGAGCGCATCGCCCTTTTCTTTTTGCAAAGCTTTTTCTTTGGGGCTACTTCCTCAAAAGAAAAAGCGTCTAACAAGT
>JAZKZP010000118.1:0-19467 GCA_045612715.1 Eubacteriales bacterium | reverse complement strand
TGCAGTTGAAGAAAAGACAGAATTTGACGTAGTTCTTGCATCCTTCGGTGCTAAGAAGCTCGACGTTATCAAGGTTGTTCGTGAGCTCACAGGTCTTGGTCTTAAGGACGCTAAGGACCTTGTTGAAGGCGCTCCCAAGACACTTAAGGAAGGCGTTTCTAAGGACGAAGCTGAAAAAATCAAAGAAGCTCTTGTTGCTGCAGGCGCAACAGTTGAAATTAAATAATTTAGTTTCTACAAAGAACTTTTTTACTTGCTGTACAAAACAGGACACGAAAATCGTGTCCTGTTTTTGTTTTTATAGTAAAATCCCCCGACTCTCTGTCGGGGGATCAATTTTAGTCATATAGAATAGCATTTTCGGCAATCAATTCATCAAGATTCTTGCCAACGAGCTGGTAATAAGTGCTTCTGTCATCGCCTATATAGAAATATTCATCTTTGAGAAAATATATTTTTTCACCGTTCATTTCAATATAATGAGCAGGAGTCTCAGCGCCAAGATAGATATCATCGGTAAGCTCAATAAATTCAAGCTCTCCAGTCGGTATCACAGCAACTAACAACCCGTCCATAAGATAAACGCAGGACTCTTCATTCCAATTTTCAAATCCATAATGATTAACAAAATTCGTTCCGTCACGGAATACTGGTAAACGAACTATTTCAAAATAATTGCCCTTACCGTCGTGGTAGAAATCTCCGTTAATAAAGTACAATTTTTTAACGGTTCCATCATTTAAGATGAATTGAACTATAAAATATCCACCGTCGGCAATTTGAGTTTTTTCCTCGGAAACGGGCTTTGAATCTAACCAATAATATTCCTCAAAAATGCTCGAAATCACCGCTTTATTTCTCGATGACGAAATATGCGTAAAGGAAACAGGAGGCAATGGTCCACCACCGCCCGAAATCATCTTTATTTCAGCAATATCATCGGCGGTTATTTGACAAAGCCATTCAGCACCCGCCTGATTGCGAATAAAATGATTACCCTCAGCTACCATCTGATAAGGGCAATCATCACATTTATCATCACCGTTTCCATCAAAATGTTGAGCAAAATTAGGTGGAGTAGCACAGCCACAGGTATAAGACCAACCGTGACCTATCTCATCATGATAAGACTCTGTAGTGTGATTGTGTCCAGGCATAGCATATTTACAAACATCGCATACCAAATCACTGTTTTCGTCACTATGCTCTGCATATCCAATAATTACGTCCGCAGCGACTTCACCATCAGGAAGATGCCAATGATGAGTTTCGCTATATTGCCATTCTATATCATCTTTTGCAACACTCATTACATAGTTGCAAACATCGCAAAGCAAATCGCCGTCCCCGTCAACATGCTCACTCATAATATCGGGCGACGGACAACCACAGGTGTATTGCTTAAAGTGTCCGGTATCATAAACGATGTATTTAAATTCATGCTCGTGCTCGGACTCTTTGGTAAAGCATTCACAAGAAACAAGGCAAATTACCGTCAAAATAATTGCTATAAGTAAAATTACAGATTTTTTCATAAAATCACTTCCTTTCATAAATATAAGTCAAGATTTTTTCAAAAAAGTGTAATGTTTTTATAAAATTCATAAAATATTTTTACAAATTTTGATTTATTTTTCTGTGTTAGTCCTTTCATAATCAAACAAATACTGTTGTGCTACACCTGCGTATTTGCCGAAGGTTGAGGGGTTAAAATCCTTTTCGAAATATTTATCAAGCACGCGCTTCATCCACACGTCAACCGGAAAGGGATCGTGTCTTTCAAATCCAAAAAGGAGTGCACACGATGCCACCTTTAACCCGATTCCCTTGACCTTACAAAGATAGTCGATTGCATCTTGAAGCGCTTCAATTTGCTTTAATTCTTGCTCGTTTATCTCGCCCGCGCACCATTTACTTGCCGCATCAATTATGTATTTTGCACGAAATCCCGTTTTAAGTGAGAAAATAAAGTCCTCTCCTGCATTTAATATTGCTTCTGCTGTTGGAAATGAATAAAACTCCCTGTCCTTTGCACCGTGATTCTCCATATTAGTTGCATCAATCTGCGTACCTAACGCAAACGAGAGCGCGTCAATTATCTTCTTTATACGAGGAATATTATTATTCTGCGAAATAATGAACGAGCAAACCGTTTCCCACGCTTCCTGATGTAAAATTCTGATGCCTTTTCCCTCTTTAAGCGCCTCAACGAATGTCGTATTCTGACAATTTTCGAGCAATTCTCTATCTATTTGCTCATAATCTTCATCAAGCGCAAAATAATGACACCAAATACCGCTAAAATCCTCAGCGGTGGAGTTATAAATTATCAATTCATTTTCAATCTGCTTTACAGAAACAAGACGTCCGAAAGCAACACC
Organism: Eubacteriales bacterium; assembly: GCA_045612715.1. Classification (GTDB taxonomy): domain Bacteria; phylum Bacillota; class Clostridia; order Oscillospirales; family CAG-272; genus RGIG4608. The sequence goes on along the minus strand of JAZKZP010000118.1, from coordinate 17,086 downwards.
TAACCACTCGTTATCACTTACCTTTTCCCAGCGAAAGCACTGACCACAGTCAAGGGTTTTGGCAAGATTATATGCCCCCTCGTATCTTACACGGACGAAAGGTAGTCTACCCTCGTATTCCGTTTTTATATCTTTAAAAAATTTACTCATTTTTCTTCCAATTCTGCAAAAAATATCTTGCTTTAATTAATAAAATATTATATAATTATTGTAGCACAGATTTTTTAATTTTGCAATATTTTTTTAAAGGATAAGTCAATACTATGATAGAGCTTCTTGATTTACATAAAAAATTCATACTTGAACATTTGCACGAAGGTGATATAGCCGTTGATTTCACCATGGGAAACGGTCATGATACCGAGTTTTTATCAAAAACCGTTGGTGAAAACGGAAAAGTATATGCCTTCGATATTCAGGCAAGTGCTGTGGAATCAACTCGCGCAAATCTTGAAAAAGCAGAATGTCCCAAGAATTATACTCTCATTCACGATTCACACCACAACGTAAAAAATTACGTTACAGAACCTATTAAGGCGGGAATGTTCAATCTTGGCTATCTCCCCGGTGGCGACAAATCCATCACCACAATGAGAGCTACAACTCTCCCTGCGATTGAAGCGGCAATAGATTTGCTTGGAAAAGATGCGATTCTTCTTATCGCCGTTTACCCGGGTCATCCCGAGGGCGATGCAGAGGGTAAAGAAATCACCGAATACCTCTCCACACTCTCTCGTTTTAAGGTTTGTTGCACAAAGGTGCAAATTGTTAACTCCCCAACATCCCCCTATTTTATGATGATTGAAACAAAATAAAGGAATACTATGGAAGAAAAAAGAAAAAGAACGTCATCTTTTGCTAAAATTCGTACCGGATTTTACAAACAGATGGACGAAATAGAAAAAAAACAAAAAAGAAAAATAGTCGTGCTCGCTTTAGCAACTCTTTTACTTGCCTCATCCTTGCTCTTTGCTTCAACATTGATTGAAACCTCTGACAAGGGCAAATACACCTACGTTTACGGTGAATATGAGCAAAGCATAAATAACGAGTTATGCTTTTATGAAGGAATTCAACTCATTGATATGAACGCGCTTGCAAATTATTATGGCATTGAAAAGGAAGAAACACCTTACGTTTCAACTTACAATATCAACAACACTTATGCAAGCTTTGAAAATGGCAGCAATATAGCCATTATAAACGGAATTAGCAAGAAAATGTCCTCTTCAGCACAAATCAAGAACGGATATTGCTTAATTCCACTTTCAAGCGCACTTGAAATGCTTCACGGAATTAATATTGAAATAACTGAAAAAAAAGCAAGTATTTCACAAACAAATCAAACTATGTATATTGTTGAAAAAAATCCACAAATCGAATATAATACTGATGTTTCTGCATATTTGGATTATATTAATTCAAAAGATAAATATATCTATACTCTTTTAAACAAACAAAATCCCATTGACAAGGAATATGAACCTGCGGAGCTTGTTGTAATTCCTGAGGCTTATAGAAGAAAGGACAAAGAAATATATCTTCACTCAACTGCTTTAAAGGCAATTGAAGCAATGATTAATGATATGTCCGCTATCGGCATTACTGATGTTTACGTTCAAAGCGCTTATCGTTCTCATTCATATCAAGAAATGCTCTTCAATATGTATGTTGAAAGCGAGATGGAAAAGGGACTTTCAGAAGAACAAGCTATAATCAATGCCAATAAATATTCGGCAAAGCCCGAATACAGTGAACATAGAACCGGACTTTGCGTGGACTTTACTACTAAATCAATTGGTGGCGTGGTTGATGACGTATTTGAAACCACCGAAGCATTCAGATGGCTCAAAGAAAACTCTTGGAAATATGGATTTGTACTTCGCTATCCCGAAGAAAAAGAAAATATAACCGGATACATTTATGAATCATGGCATTATCGCTTTGTCGGTCTTGAGGTTGCATCCATTATGCACCAAACAGGACTCTGCTATGAGGAATATCTCGAAGCATTTAGTAATAAATAATTTTTAAAGCATTTCAAATTTTGATTTATAGGGGAGATAGTTTGAATTTAAATTGCGGGAGGAGAGACCCCTCCCCTACGAATAGACAATATTATGCATTGTAGGGGAGGCGTTTCGCCTCCCGTTCCAAACACAAACTAACTTTTTCTAACTCCCATATAAATCCCAATTTATACCAAAAAGGAGAAGATATGAAAATAAGTGAAAACATCAAATATATTGGCGTAAATGACCACAAAATCGACCTTTTTGAAGGTCAATATCGTGTTCCCAACGGAATGAGCTATAATTCCTATGTTATTCTCGATGAAAAAATTGCAGTTTTTGATACAGTTGATGCAAATTTCACACACGAGTGGCTTGATAATCTTGCAAACGCTCTTAATGGACGCACTCCCGATTATCTCATCGTTCAACACATGGAACCCGACCACTCGGCTAATATTACAAACTTTATAAAAACTTATCCCAACGCCAAAATCGTTGCTAATCCCAAAGCGTTCGCTATGATGGACAACTTCTTTGGTGGCATAGATAACGATAAAAAGATACCTGTGGAAAATGGCTCGACCCTTTCTCTTGGAAACCATGAGTTGACATTTGTTTTTGCTCCTATGGTACATTGGCCCGAGGTTATGTTTACCTATGAAAGCACCGAAAAGATACTTTTCTCTGCCGACGCATTCGGCAAATTCGGTGCGCTCGATGTTAATGAGCCATGGGATGACGAAGCAAGAAGATACTATTTTGGCATCGTTGGAAAATACGGCGTTCAGGTTCAAAACGTACTTGCAAAAGCAGTTGGACTCGACATCAAAACCATCTGCCCACTTCACGGCCCCATTCTTAATGACGATATCGACCACTATATCGCTCAGTACTATATCTGGTCAACCTATACATTCGAAGATGAAGGAATAGTGATAGCATACACATCAATCTACGGCAACACAAAGAAAGCCGTTATGACTCTTGCAGATAAGCTTAAATCTAAAGGCTGTCCTTCTGTTATCACTCTCGACCTCGCACGTACAGAGTGGTCTAAAGCAGTTGCAACTGCATTTAGATACAGCAAACTCGTTTTGGCAACAACTACCTATAATTCCGATATATTCCCCTATATGCGTCAATTCATTGACCACTTGACAGAGCGAAATTTTAGAAATCGCACAGTCGGTTTTATTGAGAACGGAAGCTGGGCTCCCACCGCTAATAAGATTATGAAGGGCTTGCTCGAAAGTTGTAAAAACCTCACATATCTTAATACTTCTTGCTCTATTCGTTCTGCATTGAACAAAGAAAGCACATCTCAGCTTGATTCTATGGCAAACGAGCTTTGCATGGAATATCTCGCTCATCAAAATGAAACCGCTAACAAAAATGATATGACAGCTCTTTTCAAGATTGGCTACGGTCTTTACGTTGTTACAAGTAATGACGGCAAAAAGGATAACGGACTCATTGTAAACACAGTTGCACAGGTGAGCGATTCTCCAAAGCGAATCTCAGTAACTATCAACAAAGCAAACTATTCACATCACATCATCAAGCAAACAGGCAAAATGAACGTTAACTGTTTGACAGTCGATGCTCCTTTCTCTGTATTTGAAAAATTCGGATTTGCAAGTGGTAGAACAGTTGACAAATTCGCAGGAGAGAGTGTTCTTAGAAGCGATAATGGGCTTGTATTCCTTTCAAAATACATCAATTCATTTATGAGTTTAACTGTTGAAACATACGTTGACCTTGGTTCTCACGGAATGTTCATCTGCACTATTGACGAAGCTCGCGTAATTAGCGACAAGGAAACTATGACCTATGCTTATTACCATGCAAATGTTAAACCGAAGCCCAAAACCGAAGGTAAACAGGGTTATGTTTGCAAGATTTGTGGTTACGTTTATGAAGGTGAAAATCTCCCCGAAGATTTCATTTGTCCCCTTTGTAAGCATCCTGCAAGTGACTTTGAACCAATTAAATAAAACGAAAAGAGGAGCAGCTGCTCCTCTTTTTTAAAGCAAAAAACCGCCGTGAAATCACGGCGGTTTAATTATTTAGTTAATTATTTTGTAACAACTTTAAAGTCACCTGACTTATAATTCCAAGAGCTTGACTTTTCAATAGCTTCCCACTCAACCTGTGTTCCAAGATAGTTAATCTGAACAAGGGTTGTACATCCAGAGAATGCAAAAGCACCGATCTTTGTAATAGATGAAGGAATGTAAATATTAACGAGATTTGTGTTGTACATAAATGCCTGAGCTTTAATTTCGGTTACGTAAATCTTTTCACCGTTTTCATACAAATACTCAGGAATTACTACTGTAGAAGATGTCTTGCCTTCAGCATAACCAATAACAGCATAGTGCTTAGATCCATCAGCATCAACAACAAGTTCAAACGCAAGAACGCCTTCTTCATTGTTGGGACCTACTTCCTTATGTCTGCACATTGTGCAAGCTCTTTCTTCGTAGAAATCATTGATATGATCATCATTAATAATAACTGTCCATTCACCGTAAACGTGATCGTCTGTCTTAGGTGTCATTTTCTGTTCAAGCTCACCGCAAACAGTACATTGTCTAGTCATAAGACCTTCATTTACACAGTTAGCCACGATAGTTACTGTCCAATCACTCCAAGTATGAGCAACGATTTCAGACTTAATTTCCATATATTTCTGATTTCCACAGTAAATACACTCACAAAGTGTGTATCCATAGTCTACGCATGTAGAATCAACTGTTTCAAGAGCGTTAAGTGTTCCGTCAGCATTGTAGTAAACGTGATTATCAGGATTCTTTGCAGTAAATGTATCGCGCTTTGTGTAATTGCACACTTTACATTCATGTACAGTGTAACCTGTATCGTGACAAGTAGCATAAATAACTGTTGTCACAAAATCATGTGCCTCTACAAAATCTTCTTGATAAGAATAACCGCAATCACAAACGTAATTTGTATAACCAGCAATATGCTTTTGACAATTTGGGTTAACAATTTCTTTTGTAAATGTATGCTCATGAGGTACTACCACTTCTACAAACTCATCTTCACATGAAACAAGAACGAGAGCAGAAATAATCAATGCTGTAATAAACAATAATGATAAAATTTTCTTCATAATATTAGCCTCCTAAGTCAATAATTAGTCTTCTTTGGGCTCTATCGCAGCATGACCACAAATTGTACAATAGTGCACCTTGTAGCCCTCATAGCCTTCGTAAACGTGCCAATCGCCATATTCGTGCTCACTTACGCGATCCTTGAAATCACCATAATATGTAAGTTCACAGTTTTCGCACTTATAAACAGTATATCCAAATGTTGTGCATGTAGGAGGAACAACCGCCATAGCAACACCGTTGTGTGCAGGAACTTCTTTTGTTTCAGTATATTCGCAACCTTCGTTCTGACAATGCTTAATGTCAGTACCAATCACACATTCACCGTATTCACTAACGTTAGGAACCAAAACTTCCCAATCGCTCATATTGTGACCTGTAGCAGGATGAACGATTGTTTCTTCTTCATCACAGTTAGCACACTTGTTGATTGTGTATCCATCTGTTGTGCATGTTGCCTTTACAGTTTCTTTGTGCTCTGTGAAGGAGTGACCTTTAGCTTTAAGAACAGTTGTCTTAGTTTCTTCACACCATTGGCACTTATGAATTGTGTAACCGTCATTTACGCAATTCGCAGGAACTTCTTCTACAAGCACATTGAAGTTGTGTGCAACAACTTCACCAACAGTAATACGCTCATCACCGCAATACTGACAAACAGCCTTGGTTTCTTTAGCAACCTGGCAAGTAGGAGCTGTTATAACTTCTTCTTTTCCATACTTATGAGCATTGGAATCGGAATGGTAGTTATCGCGATAAACGTAATTACAATTAGTATCACTACATTTGTATTCTGTATAACCTTCAGAAACGCATGTAACTTCTTTTGTAACAGGCTTACCCAACTTGTGCTCGTGATGCTCATCTGATGCAGGATTATTAACTGCAGGACCTTCTACCTCAACAGTTTGTTTTGATCCGTCACATGCAACGAACATCATAGCAACGATGACTAAAGCCACTACAAGAAACAATGAGAAAAACTTTTTCATAATCTTTCTTCCTCCATAAAATAAAATATCAAGAAATTGCCGTCGCCGTTTCTTAAAGCAACAGCAAATGCAAATGGGTATAATTACCCTATTTTCTTTATTAATAGTATTTTAGCACACATTTTTTATAATGTCAATAGTATTTTACCAAAATTAAACAAAAACGAGCCCCCAAAAGAGCTCATTTTTAGAAAATTATTTATTTTTCATAACTGCAAGAGCGCACCAACCGTTATCGTCAATTCTTTCAACCACTTTAAGTGCATATTCATTAAGCTTTGCAATAACATCGTCAGCTCTTTCTTTGATTATTCCCGAACAAAGAAGAACACAATCGTCCTTCATAAAACGTCCGATATCAGGTGTCATTCTAATGATGATATCGGCAACAATGTTTGCACAAATAAGGTCATATTTACCACCGTCAAGGTCAACTTGCTTAAGAAGATCAGAAACCTCACAAGTGATATTTGTTTGACCACTTTCTGCTATGTTTTCGTTAGCAACCTTAACAGCAATGGGGTCGATATCGTATGCCTTGCATTCACCCGCACCAAGCTTTGAAGCGCAAATTGCAAGAATTCCGCTTCCACAACCGACGTCGAGCATTCTAACGCCCTGCTTTGTGTATTTTTCAAGAAGCTCGATAACAAGTCGAGTTGTTTCGTGTGAACCCGTGCCAAAAGCCATACCGGGGTCCATTTTAACAACGATTTCGCCTTCTTTTGCTTCATATTCTTCCCACATGGGAACAATTACCGTTCTTTTGCCGATATGAAGTGTTGTATAATATTTTTTCCAAGAATTTGCCCAATCTTCTTCATTTACACCAACGATCTCGATTTTAGGTGATACTCCTTCTGCCTCAAGACGCTCACGTATGAAAGAAATTGCCATATTATAATTTTGATCAGCAGGCAAGAAAAGTGAAACGGATGCCACAGTCTTGTCCGCATTAAGTATGCTCTCGTCAATAAGATCACCATAGCATGTCTTAAGATCGATATCGGAATAGTCCTCAACCATAAGGTTGTTATCAAGAACGCTCATGACCGCCATAGCTGTATCAAGTTCTTCGAGTTTTACAGTAACCTTTATTTGTGTCCAATCCTTTATTTCGGTAGTTTCACCGCAGATGTAATCCGGATCTGTCATAATATCCTCCGTTCTCTTTATGAAAATAGATTTTTGAAAAAGCTTGTTTTCTTTTTATAGTTACTCTCACCACAAGAGTCAGCAAATGCACGCATATGCTCTTTTTGCTTGTTTGAAAGTCCCTTGGGAATTTCAACAACAGTGGTGAAAATCAAATCGCCTTTTCTGTTTGGATAATTCAAATTCTGTATTCCCTTGCCCTTAAGCGTAAACTGTGTTCCGGGCTGTGTGCCTTCAGGAATTTCATATTTTTGCTCACCCTCAAGTGTTGGGACACTTATTTCAGCACCCAATGTTGCCTCAGCAACCGTAATTGGCACATCACAGAATACGTTATATCTTTCACGCTTAAATATTTTGTGTGGCTTGATTGTAACAGTAATAATCAAATCGCCTGCAGGACCGCCGTTTCTTCCGTCAGAACCCTGTCCACGAAGGGCAATTCTCTCGCCATTGTCAATTCCCGCAGGAATATCAACAGAAAGTGTCTTAACTATGCGAACATAACCCGTTCCGCTACAGTTAGAACAAGGATTTTTGATAATCTTACCCGTACCGCGACAAGAATCACATGTAACAGTTGTCTGGAACTGCATTCCACCCATTCTCTGCATAACTCGTCTTTGACCACTTCCACCACAAGCAGAGCAAGTTTCTGCATGTGTACCTTTAGCCGCACCCGAGCCGTGACAATCGTCACATTTTTGTATTCTCTTATATGAAATATCCTTCTTTACGCCAAACGCAGCTTCTTCAAAAGTAAGTGTGATGTGAACACCAATATCCTCGCCTCGCTGAGGAGCATTTCTTCTGCTTGATGATGAACCACCAAAGCCACCACCGAACCCACCACCGAAAAAGCTTGAGAAAATATCGCCAATATCTCCAAAATCAGAGAATCCACCATATCCACCGTATCCGCCTGCACCTTGATCGAATGCTGCGTGACCAAATTGATCGTACTTTGCCTTTTTGTCGGGATCGGAAAGCACACTATATGCCTCATTCACCTCTTTGAATTTTTGCTCTGCCTCTGCATTGCCGGGATTCATATCGGGGTGATATTTCTATGCTAAAGTTCTATATGCCTTTTTTATCGAGCTCTCGTCGGCACCTTTATTCAACCCCAAGACCTCGTAATAATCTCTCTTATCTGCCATTTTATTCTCTCTTCAATAAACGGACATAGGAAAGGGCTTTTTTGCCCTTTCCCTGCCTAATTTTATTATATTTTACTGATTTGTCTTATCTTCAAAGCCTGCATCGTAGTATGTGCCGTTATCAGCACCACCCTGTGCTCCACCGAAATCGGCATTGGGATCGCCCTGTGCTGCACCTGACTGCTTATAAAGCTTTTCAGAAACAGCATAGAATGCCTGCTGAAGAGCTTCTGTATCTCTCTTGATTGCTTCTGTATCGTTTGTCTTTACAGTTTCCTTGAGCTTTTCGATACCTGCCTTAACATCTGCAAGATCACTTTCGGGAAGCTTATCACCGATTTCAGAAAGTGTCTTTTCGCTCTGGAAGATAAGTGTATCTGCGTGATTCTTCACGTCAACAGCTTCTTTCTGCTTCTTATCTTCTTCTGCAAATCTTTCAGCATCACGAACTGCTCTGTCAATATCTTCCTGACTCATATTTGTAGAAGATGTAATTGTGATGTGTGTTTCCTTGCCTGTTCCCTTATCGCAAGCTGTTACGTTTACGATACCGTTTGCGTCAATGTCGAATGTAACTTCGATCTGAGGAACACCACGAGGAGCTGCAGGAATTCCATCAAGGTGGAATCTACCAAGAGTTGTATTGCCTGAAGCCATTTCTCTTTCACCCTGAAGAACGTGGATTTCAACTGATGTCTGACCGTCAGCAGCAGTTGAGTAAACCTGACTCTTCTTTACGGGGATTGTTGTGTTTCTATCAATAATTCTATTAAATCCACCACCAAGTGTTTCAATACCGAGTGAAAGGGGTGTAACGTCAAGAAGAAGAAGATCCTTAACTTCGCCACCAAGAACACCTGCCTGAATAGCAGCACCAACAGCTACGCACTCGTCGGGGTTGATTCCCTTGAAAGGATCCTTGCCGATGAGCTTCTTAACAGCTTCCTGAACTGCGGGAATTCTTGTTGAACCACCAACAAGGAGAACCTTGTCGATCTGGCTTACAGAAAGACCAGCGTCAGCAAGCGCCTTCTTTGTAGGAATGATGGATCTATCAACAAGATCGCTTGTAATTCTATCAAATTCAGCTCTTGTGAGAGTTGCATCAAAGTGAAGAGGACCTGCAGCTGTTGCTGTGATGAATGGCAAGTTGATGTTTGTACTTGTCATACCTGAAAGTTCAATTTTTGCCTTTTCAGCAGCTTCTTTAAGTCTCTGCATTACCATCTTGTCGCTTCTAAGGTCTACACCGTTTTCCATTTGGAACTTCTTAACCATCCAATCAATAACTCTCTGGTCAAAGTCGTCACCACCGAGCATTGTGTCACCGTTTGTTGCAAGAACCTCAAACACGCCGTCAGAAATTTCAAGAATTGATACGTCGAATGTACCGCCGCCAAGGTCGAATACCATCACCTTCTGATCATTTTCCTTGTCAATACCGTAAGCAAGAGCTGCCGCTGTGGGCTCGTTGATAATTCTCTTAACCTCAAGACCTGCGATCTTACCTGCGTCCTTTGTTGCCTGACGCTGTGCATCACTAAAGTATGCAGGAACTGTGATAACTGCCTCTGTTACGGGTGCACCAAGGTATGCTACAGCATCTGCTTTGAGCTTTTGTAGTGTCATTGCAGAAATTTCTTGTGGTGTATATGCCTTACCATCAATGTTTACCTTATAATCGCTACCCATATGGCGCTTAATACTCATAACTGTTTTGTCAGGGTTTGTGATTGCCTGGCGCTTTGCAACCTGACCGATAATTCTTTCGCCTGTCTTTGTAAACGCTACAACTGAAGGTGTAGTTCTCGCTCCCTCGGGATTGGGGATAACAACGGGCTCACCGCCCTCAAAAACTGCCACACAAGAGTTAGTTGTACCTAAGTCAATACCAATAATTTTTCCCATAATAATTTTTCCTCCGAAATATAATAAATAAAATTTTTAACTAAATTAATTTGCAACCTTTACCATTGCGTATCTTATGACCTTATCGCCACAGATATACCCCTTTTGAAGAACCTCAACCACTTCGCTCTCACCGTAGCTTTCATCCTCAATATGCATCACTGCATAATGAAGATTGGGGTCAAATGTTTTTCCAAGAGCTTCAATTTCTTTAACGTCCATCTTTGAAAAGTTTTCGTTAAAGCTCTTAAGGATAAGATTCATTCCCTCAAGAATTTTATCAGCATCGGTAAATGCCGTTGCTCTCTCCATATTATCAAGAATAGGAAGAACGTTTTTGAGTGTATCACTCTTCGCATCAAAATAGATATTTTCTCTTTCCTTTGCACTTCTACGACGGAAATTGTCATATTCAGCATAGAGTCTTAAATATTTATCATTAAGCTCTGCAATTTCCTTTTCCTTTGCAAGCACTGTTTCTTTAAGCTCCGCTATTTCCGCCTCATGCTTCTTGTTCTTTTTCTTATCTTTTTTGCTGGTTTCTTCAGTTTCAACAGTTTCTTCAACTGTTTCGGGATTTTTAATTTCTTCCTGCACTGCTTTCCCCTCCGTTTTCTGTTAATAATCTTTTATCTTCAATAAGGTCGGTAATATTTTCGCTAAGCTCGTTTAAAGTTGCCAAAACTCTTGCATAATCCATTCGTCTTGGTCCTACAACACCGATAGCGCCTATTGTTTTACCGTCTTTTTTTATTTGTTTAAACACAATTGCAGAGTCGCTCATAACCTTAACGCTGTTTTCAGAGCCAATGAGTACATTGATATCGTCACCACTTCCACCTGAAACAAGCTCAAGAAGAGCATCCTTCTCTTCAAATGTATTAATAATCTCACCGAATTTATTCACGTCGGAATATTCGGGATATTGCAAAAGGTGATTAAGTCCGCTATAGTGAAGTTCACCACCACCAAATTCGCTCATTGTTTCGTATATTGCCTTGATAGTAACGTTAACGAGAATTGAATTATCTCCCATAGCCCTTTCAAGGTTCATAACCGACGTAAGAGTTATTTCGTCAGCAGAAAGTCCCGTAAGATAAGTATTCAACGCGTTTGAAAGTCGAGAGAGCGAATACTCGTCAACCTCAATTTGAATTTTAACCTTCTTCGTCTTGATAGCACCCGTGGAAAGAATCATAACGATTGCAAATTGATGCATATCAATTCCAACAATCTCATATTTTAAAATTTTGATTGAGCTTTGCTTGGGCTTAATAGCAATACCCGTGTAATTAGTAATATTGGAAGCAACCTTTGAAGCTACCTCAAGAATTTTGTCAAGCTCACCCATTTTAATTTTAAGCAAGGAATTGATTTCTTCAATTTCCTTATTAGTCATCGCATAATGCTGAAGGAGTGAATCAACGTAAAATCTGTAACCAAGTTCACTTGGTACTCTTCCTGCTGAAGTATGGGGTTGTTCAAGGTATCCCATCTCTTCAAGCTCTGCCATTTCATTTCTAATGGTTGCCGAGCTACACGTAAGCAAATTGCTCTGCACGAGGAATTTTGAGCCAACGGGCTCACCCGCAGCAATGTGCGCTTCAACAACCGCTTTGAGTATTTGTTTTTTTCTAGGACTCAATTCTCTGTCAAATTCGCTCATTTTACTTCCTCGCTTTCTTAATTTTTAGCACTCTTTTGTTCCAAGTGCTAAATTACGTTATTAATTTACCATCTTTTTGCGATTTTGTCAATAGTTTTTTAAAAACTTTTTCTCAATTATCATTGATTTTTAGCACTCGACCCTCTCAAGATGTAATTTTGAACACAATTTTGCAATTTAATCACTACTTTTCATTATTATTTAATAAATTTTCTATCGATATTGACAAAACCACTTTTTTATGCTATCATATTTTTGTGTGCATATATTGTATATTTTATAAGCATATAGTACTTTTCAGGAGGGTGTTTATGACTTGGGATCAATTTGGTGTAATTCACTTTGCAACACTTATAATTGCTGTACTCTTTAACGCATTTACATATTTAATATTGAAAAGAACATCTCGTTCAACACAAATTATCACTTTGTTTATTTATTCATTGTTCGGATTGGGAATAGTTGTTTTAAATTTTTTCACCACAGAAAACGCAATAGCATCTGCCCTACCATTAGAATTCTGGTCATTGAATCTTGTGCTTCTTCCCATCGCTGTTTTAACAAGAAACAAAAGACTTTCAAACCTTTTGCTCGCGTGGTCCTTCGCTTCAATGTTCGAATTGCTATTTAACGCCGAAATGAATGGAATTAACATTTTCACATTAGAATTCCTTGTGTTCTTTATGATTCACGTTATCGGCGCAGGTGTACCGATAGTTCTTTTCGAATTAGGACTTGTAAAAAGAGACCATAAGTATATGAAGGATATTATGATAATTACTGTATTTACTTATACAGTTGTGCATATTATCAATGCTGTGATCTATTCTACAACAGGCGCTTCTGTTAACTACATGTCGACAAATGCACCCACATCACAAATTTTGACCTTCTTCTATGGTGTGATTCCCGTTTCATATTGGTATATGATTTTGCTTCTTCCAATATTCTTCCTCTATGTTTCTTATTGGTTTCTTCCTGAAATCCTTGACGATTACAGAAAAAACAAAGCTTTAAAAAATAAGCTTAAAAACGTTGATAGATACTATGATGAATACGAAGAAGAATACATCGAAGAAATTCTTGATGAAGATTAATTAATAAGAAAAAATACGGAGCAAGTTGCTCCGTATTTTTTTATTTAATTTTCACTATCTTTTTGGCAACGATTTGTGGCGGATAACTCATCATAACTTGTCCACCATAAGTTATCTCAATGGTATCTCCCACCTTTAAGCTTGATGCTAAAATGTGATTGCTTTCAGAATCAGCAAATACAGTATCGTTTGAAGTTATTACCCAATATATACCGGAGGCTCCATATTCACCCTCAACAACCTCAACCTCTATTTTGTCATCAATATTCTTGATAACTGCAATCATCTTCACACCGTCCATATTTTTTTCTTCCTCACTTAAAGAACAAGAAATAAAAAGTGCAAATGTTAACAAAATCAAAGTGATAAAAATTAATTTCTTCATAACACACTCCATAATTAGTATTCATCTCAAATGCTCAAATATTCTACTAAATATTTTCAATTTAAATTGATGTTTTTATTGCTTAATATTTCATCAACTACGGGCTTGATATTTTGAGTTAGTACCGCATATCCCTCAGCAGTAAGATGACCACCGTCAGTAGTATACTGAGAATATATCTCATTTGTTTCAAAATTCAAAAGTGGAGTATACAAATCGACATAATAACAATCATATTTTTCTGCATACGCCTTTATTTTTACATTATTAAATGCTGCAAGCTGATTGTTTCTTCCCCACTCTTTACCCATTGAAGTTAAAGAGCAAATTACAAGCTCGGTTTTAGGAAGATTTTTCTTAATTTCAACTATTAAATCCTCATAATCTTCGAACATAGTTTTGAAATTGTTTGCACCAATTAACATAACTATCACCTTTGGTTTTAGCTGATACACAGAAACATCAAGGCGTGCAAGCAATCCATGTGTGGTTTCGCCACCAATTCCACGATTTGAAACAAGGTGTTCGGGATAATATTTTGCCACATCATATCCGTCAGTCAAGCTATCACCAATAAAAGCAATATCAACCTCATAGTCCGAATATTTTTCGTTTTCCTCGGCATATAACGATAGTTTCATATCGTAATATTCTTTGACAAGACGAGCTATTTCCTCTTTTTTTCTTTTTTCTGGCAAATAAATACCAAAAACATAAATAAGCGAAATCGCCACAGCAATCAACAAGAAAAGCGCAGCAACAAAAAGCAAAATTTTCTTTCTTTTGCTCATCTTAAAATCACCCAAAACATTAACGTTGCAACAATAATTCCCACAATCAAACCACCAATGACCTGAAGTGGAGTATGTCCAACGAATTTTTTAAGTTTGATTTGTGCAATTTCTTTGCTTTCAATCATCTTTTTAAGCTCGTTAATAATCAAATTCTGTTTACCTGTTTCCATGCGTACTCCAACAGCATCACGACAAACTATCATTGTAAAAAGAGCCGATATTGCAAACTGAAAACTTGCAAAACCATAGGACATTCCCGCAAAAGCTGCGAGAGCAGAAACTGTAGCAGTATGTGAGCTGGGCATTCCACCATCTCCAAAAAAGCGTTTAAAATCCCACTCTTTATATGCAATGGCGTGTGTAAACACCTTGAGTAATTGTGAAGTAAACCAAGCCGCAATAGCAGTAATCAAAAATGGGTTGCGCAATAAATCTAATAACCAATTCATAGTTTGCTTCCTTCATTTATAAAAAATATATCATAATTATAAACATTTTTCGCGTTTTTGTCAACAATATTCTACTCAAGATACTAATTTTTTAACATAAACAGTAAAAAAACAACGAGGAGCTCTAAAAGCCCCTCAATTTTAATTATTTTTTAATTATTTTTTAATTATTTTTTATTCTTTAATTTTATGTTATCGCGATACGTTTTAACAAGATTTCTGAATTCCTCTTTGTACTCATCGCCTGCGAAATCCATCGCCTCAAGGCGTTCGATAAGATTTTCAAGGTCTGCATTTCCCTTATATTCAGAGTTGCGAAGAATCAAAGCAAACTCAACCACCGCCGCAACAAAAGCATCATTGCTAACAGGATTTGTGTGATAGCTATCCGTACCTATTGAAAGAGTCAACTCCTGCTCACTTTGCGCATCTCCGCCGACATTTTCGGTGGGTTTATATTTTATTTTGACTTCAGCCAAGCTATCGCCTTCGACGAACTCCTTGTCCGTCAGCACTATCTCATAACAAACGGTCAGGGTATGGCCGCTTCCGATTTCACCTGCGTCGGTGTTAGAATCTTCAAACTCATCCTGAGTGAGCATCTTGTTTTCATATCCTATAAGACGGTAGGATTCAACATATTCGGGATTGAAAACGATGCCTGCTTTAACGTCCTTAGCAACAGATACCATACTTCCGCCAATCTGCTGAACGAGCGCACGATCAGCTTCCTTCAAGGAATCTATGTAGCTATACATACCATTGCCTCTCAGAGCAAGAGATTCCATCTTGTTCGATTGAATATTTCCCGTTCCAAAACCGAAAACTGAGAAATACACGCCCGTTTTTGCCTTTTCAGCAATAAATTCTTCAAGATCCTCGGTTTTGCTAAGTCCCACATTAAAATCGCCGTCTGTAGCAAGAATTACTCGATTATTACCGCCCTCGATAAAATATTTGGATGCAATATTATATGCAGTTTCAATTCCCTTACTGCCCGCAGTACTACCACTTGCCTGAAGATCTTCAATAACTGCAATTATCTTTTCCTTTTCGTACCCAAAAGCGCCCTCAAGACGAACAGCATCTCCGCTCGCGTAAGTAACTATAGAAACTCTATCACTCGGATTAAGATTTTCGGCAAGCAACTTAAAGGATTGCTGAACGAGTGGCAATTTATCTTCTGAATACATAGAACCACTCACGTCAATAAGAAACACGAGATTATTATTTACGTTGGCAAATTCTATAGCCTCTGCAGCAAGTCCAATTGTCATAATCTTGGTGTTTTCGTTATATGGTGTATCAAAAACGGATGAAGTCAATGCTAAAATCGAATCGTCAGTTGGTGTATTGTAATCGTAACCAAAATAATTGAGCATCTCCTCAATTCTAACCGCATCCTTCGGTATATTGGTATGTCCGTTCATTATTAAGCGTCTTAAATTGGGATACGACGCGGTGTTAACGTCGATTGAAAAATAGCTATCGGGAGTTTCCGATGTGTTGACAAATGGATTTTCGATTATCTCGGTGTAATTTTCGCCCGACAAATCACCTGGAGCACTAAGATTATACTCAGGGCTGTAATATCCAGCGTTGAAATCTGCATTGGAGGTAGAGCAAGAAGCTACCGAAAGCAATAAAATCAGTACCATAAATAATGCAGACATTTTTTTCAATTTGTTTTTCATAGTTTTTCTCCTTTTCGTAATAAAATTTATTTGTATAAGCGCTTTTTAAGCATCTTCATATATATAGTCAAGAAATTTTTGAAAAAGTGTAAAGTTTTTTTGAAAAAATTCAAAAAAATATTTTATGTAAAAATTTTAGCATACATAATATTACATTGTCAATGAAACAGTTATAAAAACAGCATCAGATAAAAAAAGAAGCTTCACAAAAGAAAATATTTTCAAAAAGCTATTGACAATTTGAAAGAAAAGTAATATAATAATTAAGTCGCGTAAGCGGGCCATTAGCTCAGTTGGTTAGAGCTACCGGCTCATAACCGGTCGGTCTTAGGTTCGAGTCCTAAATGGCCCACCAGAAAAAAGCACTTGCATTGCAAGTTCTTTTTTCATTATCTTTAACATCCATCCAATCGCCAAGATTGGATTTTTTTATTTTATAATTAATAATTTATAAAGTCTTTGAAGCATAGTATGTGTATGAAATTGTAATTGTTAAATTGGGATTTATCTGTGCCTTCCCCTGAGGGGAAGGGGGACCACGCAAGTGGTGGATGAGGGGATCGAAGTCTGTGCAAACAATCGTCTTTCTCGACAGCATTTCGTTTACAAAATAAAAGAAATTACTTAAAAATCA
>JAZKZP010000117.1:0-5713 GCA_045612715.1 Eubacteriales bacterium | reverse complement strand
GAAGGCGCGCTGAGATTCTATCGCGTCCTTGTGTCATTCTGGAGGGAGTGAAACGACCGATAGAATCTCATAAGGACACAAGGACTGCTCCAGAATGACATCTAAAGATGTCCTGCGCGCCGCAACGATAGAATCTCGCGCGGAAATTGAACGAAATCATACAATAAAACCCGTAGGGGCGCACCGCGTGCATCCGCTCGTCCGCTAAATTGGGATTTATTGGGAAGTTAGAAAAAGTTAGTTTGTGTTTGGAACGGGAGGCGAAACGCCTCCCCTACAATGTATAATATTGTCTATTCGTAGGGGAGGGATATCCCCTCCCGCAATTTTAATTCAAACTATCTCCCCTATAAATCAAAATCTGAACAATAAAGGTACAATTATGATAAAAATTCTTCACTTTATAACCGACACCAACATAGGTGGTGCAGGTAATTTACTTTGCAATCAAATAAATGGGTTAAACGACAAGCAATTCGATATTTTTGTTGCGCTACCCAAAGACAGTTTGCTTATCAAAAAGCTAAAATCATTGCCCTGTCGTATTATCGAATGCAAATACGGAGCCGACAGGTCTTTATCTATTGAAAGCATCAACGAAAATTATCGAATTATAAAAAAGATAAATCCCGACATAGTACATTCACACGGTTCGCTATCGTCTAGAATAGCAGCAACAATGATAAAAATTCCGTGTAGGATTTTTACCCGACACTGTGCCCCACCATTATCAAAAATCTCTCAAAATCCACTTATAAATTGCGCTTTTAATATTGCCAACAACACATTGTCCACATCAATCATCGCAGTTTCAGAATTTGCCAAACAAAATCTTATTGAAATGGGTGCACCGCCTCAAAAAATAACCACAATTATTAACGGAGTGCCTCCTCTTCGAGTCTTAGATGATGATGAAAAGGTATTTTTTCGTGCGCGATATGGTTTGAGCAAGGAGAATTTCGTCATTAGTTATTTTGCGCGTCTTGAAAAGATAAAAGGACACAAAACCTTACTCGAAGCCGCAAAAATATGCAAGAAATGGCATCCAAATTTTAGATTTTTAATAGTTGGCGCAGGGCATTGTGAGAAAAATCTTAAAGAATATGCCCAATATCTTGACGTTTGCGATGTGGTTAATTTTATAGGATTTCAAACCGACGTTGCGCCAATTTTTAATATCACCGATATAAACCTAAACTGTTCTTATGCAAGCGAAACGGCGTCCCTTTCTCTCTCTGAGGGTATGAGTTTAGGTATTCCCTCTATTACCTCCGACATTGGCGGCAATCCGTATATGGTTAAAAACGGCGAAAACGGACTTTTGTTCCCTGCAAAAAACGCAGATGCACTCGCTATGGCAATAATACGACTATATCGAGATAAAAATTTGTATAAAAAGTGTTTCCACGGTGCTCTGGTGCGCTATCAAACGGAGCTGAACGATAAAATTATGTGCCAAAAAATTAAAAGTTTTTATTTGACGGAATATAGAAAATCAAAAAACAAAAGCCTCGCACATAAAATACCTAATCATCGATGAATATAAATTGAGATTTATGGGTGTGTTACAGAAGCACCCAAACGATTGTTTCGTCCACCTTTTCAAAGGTGGCGCCCTGCGCGTAGCAGAGCCGCGCGGATTGAGCGCATTCGCCGTTTCTTTTGTTAGCTTTTCTTTGCGGCTATACTTGCAAAGAAAAGCGGCTAACAAGTTTTCGTATCTAAAGATAGAGCCACTAACTATAGCGACTTCTTATCTTTTATCCACTTTTTCTTTGAAACCAGAGGCACAAAGAAAAAGTTCCCAAAAAGAAATGCCGTATCGCCTGCGCGGCGGGCGCTGCTACGCGCAGGGCGGCCGCTTTTGAAAAAGCGACGCAAAACAACCTGTGAGTTTGTGCGAACATAGTGCGCGATAAACCAAAATTTGAAACACAAAAATAGAGCCTTACTAAAGGCTCTATTTTTTCTCATTTCTCTACCACATTCTCGTCGCCGAGAAGTGATTTGAGTTGTTTTATTGTATAGTCGGTAGCATCGAAACCAAGTCCCGATGGTTTATATTGTTTAGTTGAACTATCAAAGAAGATAACTTCAGTTGCTCCCTCAAAAATTTCAACGAGGTTTTTCGCGCGGATGAATTTATCTCCTATGATGTCGGGCACTCTCAAATAAAGCTTTTTAGCCCTTTGCGCCTCGCCCCCAAATGTCTGTTTCTTTTCTTCGTATTTTGGAGTGTTTTCTACCTTTTTATCAACTTTTGGTTGATATTCCCCGTTCTTTTGAAGCAACTCCACACTTGAAACGATGAATTTAACCTCCTCGTCCTCACGAATCTGAACGTAACCGCCAACAAGCACTGCGCTATCCTCTTTTATTTTATAAGAAATCTGCGAATAGGTACGCGCAAACGCAATGCACTCAATTTCACCATAGCGGTCTCCAAGCTGGAAAAATGCCATTTTGTCGCCATTTCGAGTGATTTTAACAGTCACAGCGCCTATCATACCAACAATATTGATAAATTTGCGCTCGCTATTATCATCGCTCTCCCCAAGAGCCACGATTTCTTCGTGCGCGATGTTATCAATATGCTCGCGATATGAGTCAAGTGGATGCCCTGAGAAATAAAGTCCGGTTGCTTCTTTTTCTTGCGCAAGTTTAATTGCAATCGAAATCTCGGGCAGGTCGGGATATTTAAATGCAAGTCCTGTGTCAAGCCCCTCTGCCATCGAGAAAAAGTCGAGCTGACCTGCGATATTGTTTCCACGTTTTGACGTTGAACCATCAATTATCGTTTCATAAGAAGCAAGCAACTGACTTCTGTGCTTGCCAAGTCTATCCATTGCGCCACTCTTGATAAGCGACTCAACCTGTCGCTTATTCATATCATAATCGCTCATTCTATCAATAAAATCGTCAAATGAGGAGAAAGGTCTTCTCTTTCGCTCTTTTATTGCGTTTGCAACGAAATTTTGACCCACGTTTTTAATTGCCAAAAGACCAAAACGAATGTTATTTTCGCTAACGTGGAAATACATTTCGCTCTTATTGATATCGGGTGGCAAAACGCCAATGCCGAGCTTCGAGCAATCGGAAATATATTCCGCAATTTTCGGCATATTGCCAAGCACGCTAGTGAGAAGCGCAGCGAAATATTCCTTGGGATAATGAGTTTTAAGGTACGCAGTACGATAAGAAATTATCGAATAAGCAGCCGCGTGGCTCTTATTAAATGCATAATTTGCAAAAGAAATCATATCATCAAAGAGCTTTTCTGCCTTTTTGCCGTCAACTCCACGTTCGATTGCGCCCTCGATAAATGCGCCCCTCTCGGCTTCAAGCACTGAGTGTTTCTTTTTCGACATAGCACGGCGCACAATATCTGCGTGTCCAAAGGTATATCCTGCAACTATGCGGAAGATACTCATAACCTGCTCTTGATACACCACAACGCCCGATGTGGATTTTAAAATATCACGCAAAATTTCAAGCGGATATTCAATCTTTTCGGGGTTTTCACGGCACTCAAGATAGTGTGGAATCGAGTCCATAGGCCCTGGACGATAGAGGGATATTGCAATTATAATATCCTCAAGATTTCTCGGCTTCAATTCGGACAAAAATTGCCTCATTCCCGCACTTTCAAGCTGAAAAATACCCTCTGTCATACCTGTCGAAATAAGGTCATATGTGTCCTTATCGTCAAGTGGGATTTTTTCAATATCAAAGTTGGGATTATGCTCTTTTATTTGTAAAACTGCATCATTAACGATAGTCAAATAACGAAGCGCCAAGAAGTCGAATTTGAGCAAGCCCAAATCTGCAACTGCGTCCATATCGTATTGCGTGATGGTCATTCCGTTACTCAAAGCAAGTGGCACATAGTTATAAAGGGGCTTGTCCGTGATGACAATTCCCGCTGCGTGAATGCTCACGTTTCGGGGCATGCCCTCAAGTGCCATTGCGGTGTCAATCAGCTTTTTATTCTGCTCGCTTTCTTCATATTTTGCCTTAAAATCGGCATCGAGAAGCGCATCTTCAAGCGTGATTCCAAGCACGCGCGGAATTTTGGTTGCAACTGCGTCAACGTCTGCATAGCTCATTCCCATCGCACGTCCTGTGTCACGAATTGCCGCCTTTGCCGCAAGCGTACCAAAGGTCGCAATTTGAGATACGTGGTCGCTTCCATATTTTTCTTTAACGTATTCAATAATCTCGTCGCGACGGTTGTAGCAGAAGTCCATATCAATATCGGGCATGCTTACACGCTCGGGATTTAAAAATCTTTCAAACAAAAGGTCAAATTCAATCGGGTCAATGTCAGTGATATGAAGCAAATACGCAACCAAGCTTCCTGCACCGGAGCCCCTTCCGGGACCTACTGGAATCTGCTTTGAGCGAGCAAAGGCAACGTAATCCCAAACGATTAGGAAATAGTCGCTATATCCCATAGAATCAATTACCGAAAGCTCATAATCTATTCGCTCAAGATATTCATTTTTAGCGTAATTTTTGTAAGCAACCGTACCGTTTTGCTCACGCTTTTCAAGTCCTGAAAGCACAAGCGAGCGCAAATATTCCCCTGCGCTCTTGCCGTTTGGCACGGGATATTTCGGCAGTATAAAGCCGTGGTTTTCCAACTCAAAATTGCATCTTTCGGCAATTTTGACCGTGTTTTCAATAGCCCCCTCATATTTAGAGAAAAGGAGCTTCATTTCTTCAGTATTTTTATAGTAAAATTCGTCAGTTTCAAAGCCAATGGGACGTCCGTCAGTGATGACCTTGTTCATCTGAATACACATCAAAATCGCCTGTGTGTCGGCATCTCGACGACGCAGATAATGGCAGTCATTTGTTGCAACAAGGGGCAAATTGCACTCCTCGGCAAGCGCTACAAGGTCGGGTAAAATCTGCTTTTGCTCCTCAAATCCGTGGTTTTGAAGCTCGATGTAAAAATTATCTTTTCCGAATATTTCCGAATATTCAAGTGCCACCTGCTTTGCCATATCGAAATCGCCCGCGGTGAGCAATCTTGGAATTCTACCCGCAAGGCAAGCAGAAAGAGCGATAAGTCCCTCGCTGTATCGTTTGAGAAGCTCGATATCCACCCTCGGCTTTGAATAAAAGCCCTCGGTGTAAGAGAGAGAAACCATCTGCAAAAGATTTTTGTAGCCCACTTCATTTTTACAAAGAAGAACGAGGTGATAGGGTTGTCCGTTACCACTCGTTTTGTCAAAACGAGATTTTGGAGCGACGTAAACCTCGCAGCCAACAATGCCCTTTATTCCCTCTTTTTTGCAAGCGGACAAAAAGGCAGGCGCGCCAAAAAGAACACCGTGGTCAGTTAGTGCCACCGCTGTGTGTCCACATTCCTTTGCTCTTTTGGGTATTTCTCGTACTCTGCACGCACCATCAAGCAAACTATATTCACTATGTAAATGTAAGTGTACAAAATCAGACATGGTGTTCTCCTTTCGTAAAGTTACAAAGTTAAGATTCTTTTTTCTATAAAAAGAATCAAAAAACTTTTAATCGCTTTTAAATAATAAATTTCGCGCAAATCGTGATTTGCTAATTTAATTTATAGCCGTTTAGTTTGAGAAATATCATTAGTTTGTTCGTACAGTCGAGGACGCCTGTCCCTACAACGATTGGACTAATTTTTATATTTTTATAATAGTCATATCAAAAAAAAACAGAAACAATTTGG
>JAZKZP010000116.1:0-28029 GCA_045612715.1 Eubacteriales bacterium | reverse complement strand
CCACGCAAGTGGTGGATGAGGGGATCGAAGTCTGTGCAAACAATCGTCTTTCTCGACAGCATTTCGTTTACAAAATAAAAGAAATTACTTAAAAATCAAGGTTTTTGTTTTACGAGAAAGTCGTTAGTGTAAACTAAATGGCGTTCCCCTCATCCGTCAGGCATTCGCCTGCCACCTTCCCCTCAAGGGAAGGCTAACTGTTAGATAAATCAAAATTTGAAACCATCAAAGAAAGGAAATGATATGTCTAAAATAAAAATCTCTCCTTTGAGTATTATTTGGATAACATTTTTATTGCTTTCTAAAACATCATTTATTTTTCCACTTGTATGCGCAATATTTCTGCATGAATTAGGACACCTATTATGCGCTTGTTTTTTGAAAATAAAAATAAAATGCTTTGAATTATCCATTCTAAGTGCCCGAATAAAAACATATAAAGAATTATCGTACGTGGATGAGCTTATTTTTGCGCTCGGTGGTCCTTTACTTGGATTTTTGGGATTTGCATTAACATTCAAAATCGCACTGAACTATATAGCACTCCCCTTTTTTCAAAATTTCTTGTTTCCATTTTCAATACTATCCCTGTGCTTGACAATTTTTAATCTCATTCCAATAGCAACTCTCGATGGGGGAAGAATATTAAAATGCATACTTTGCATAATATTTTCACTTGATATGGCAAACAAAATACTGCATTTCACCTCTTTTTTTACACTGCTCGTTTTATGGATGCTATCAGTATATTTAATGTTAAGAATGTCAAATGGTACTCCAATGTTCATTTTTTGCCTAATTTTCTTTTCAAAATGCTTCATTTTTGATAAGAAAAACAGAGATTTCGAGAGATTTTAAGAGATTATAAGAGCAATAACGGTGTTTTTTTGAATTTGTCAAGGTTGCCCACGGATAATCCAAATTTTTCTTGATTTTTGCCGATTTTTTTCGACTTTTTTTACTAAACCTATTGCATTTTTTCTACATATCTGCTACAATATTTGCTATGATGGATAAGAATGAGCCTTTTACCGCTTATTCGCCATTCCTCAAAATATTTTTAACACAGGAGTATTATGCGGAATGAAAGATAATATCGGCAATATTATTAAACCCAAGGTAACATATACCGACACAAAAGTGGTTGATTTAAAGCACATTTGCAAACAATATGACGGTGAAACCGTACTTAATGACATCAACCTTTACATAAGAGATAAGGAGTTTGTTACTCTCCTCGGCCCATCGGGCTGTGGCAAAACTACAACTCTTCGTATCATCGGTGGCTTTGAAACTCCCGATGAAGGCACGGTACTTTTTGAAGGTAAAGAGATAAATGATCTCCCCCCAAACAAAAGACATATCAATACCGTGTTCCAAAAATATGCGCTTTTCCCACATCTTAACGTGTATGAAAACATCGCTTTCCCCTTAAGACTTAAGAAACTCCCCGAGAATGAAATAAGAGAAAAGGTAACTGAAATGCTTAAAATGGTTGCCCTCTCCGGTTTTGAAAACAAGAGCGTCAGCACAATGTCGGGCGGTCAGCAGCAAAGAGTTGCCATCGCTCGAGCTCTCATTTCTCATCCCCGTGTTCTTCTTTTGGATGAACCCCTCGGTGCGCTTGACTTAAAGTTGCGAAAGGATATGCAGGTCGAACTTAAAAATATTCAACAAAGTATTGGCATTACATTCATTTACGTTACTCACGACCAAGAGGAAGCACTTTCAATGTCCGACACAATCGTTGTTATGGCGGACGGTGAAATTCAGCAAATAGGTACACCCACTGATATTTATAACGAACCCAAAAATGCTTTCGTTGCAGATTTCATCGGTGAATCAAACATAATCGACGGCGTAATGCTTGCAGACTATAGCGTTAGATTTGCAGGTCACACGTTCAATTGTCTTGACAAGGGCTTTGACAAGAACGAGCAAGTTGACGTTGTTGTTCGCCCTGAGGACGTTGACGTCGTTGAACCCGAAAAGGGTATGCTTACAGGTCAGGTTTCAGCAGTCACATTTAAAGGTGTGCACTATGAAATAATCGTGGATATCAAAGGCTTTAAGTGGATGATCCAATCCACCGACTACGTCGCTCCCGATCAGTTTATCGGTCTTTATATCGAGCCCGATGCAATTCATATTATGAAGAAATCTAAGTATTCTGGTATGTTCGGCGACTACTCATCCTTCTCTGATGAGCTTGATATGCTTTCTGACGCTGAAGCAGCTGAAGAATTTTAATTGAGTTTATAAACTCACTACTGCAATTCCTAAGTAAAGGAAGCCCCCCGCGGGCTATGGTCATAAATAATGAAAAACAAAAAGTCATTTATGAGCTCTATTGCGGCAGCACCCCATATTTTTTGGGCAATACTTTTCATCGTTCTCCCATTGATTATCGTAATCGGATATGCATTCACCAATCCCGAGGGGGCATTCACTCTTGAAAACGTGGAATCCCTTGGCGATTACGTATCAATTTTTGGACTTTCAATAGAGCTTTCAGTAATAGCAACGTTTATCTGCCTTCTCATCGGATATCCGTTAGCTTACATAATTGCAAGAAGCAACCCTAAGCACCAGAAGATTTACATTATGCTTCTTATGCTGCCCATGTGGACAAACCTTCTTATCAGAACTTACTCCTTAATGGCGCTTCTTGACGACGGTGGATTTATCAACACCATATTCAACACAAGTTTCCATATAGTTGGAACAAAGGGTGCAGTTATATTCGGTATGGTATATGACTTTCTTCCCTACATGGTACTTCCCATCTACACTTGCGTTTCTAAAATTGACAAGCATATGTGGGAAGTTGCAAGCGACCTTGGTTGCAATACCTTCAAAACCTTGACAAAGGTAATCCTCCCCCTCTCACTTTCGGGAATTATTTCAGGTGTTACAATGGTATTCGTACCTTCAATTTCAACATTCTATATTTCTCAAAAGCTCGGTGGCGGTACGTTTGAGCTTATCGGTGACACAATTGAACGTCAATTCGTAATGGGTTCTTATAATGTTGGTGCGGCAATTTCGCTTGTAATGATGATACTTATACTTATATCTCTCGGTGTTATGAATTACTTCACCGAAGAAAATGAAGGAGGTATCATTCCATGAAAAAATACGCATCAAGAATATACCTTTGCATTATTTTTGCAATACTTTATATACCGATTCTTACGCTCGTTCTCTTCTCATTCAATGCGAGCGAAAGCACTGCAAATTTCACAGGGTTCAGCTTTGATTGGTATATAAAACTCTTCCAAGACGAAGCGGCATTCATTGCCCTTCGCAACACACTCATTCTTGCAGTATCCTCTGCACTTCTTTCAACAATCATTGGAACAGCTGCAGCAGAGGGTATATATAAAATGAGAACAAAGTGGTTCAAAAAAGTTGTAACTAGCGTTACCAATGTGCCTATGATGAACCCCGATATTGTTACGGGTGTTTCGTTTATGCTTTTCTTTGCAGCGGTGGTAGCAATATTCCAAATTGCTGACTACGATAGCATTGGTTTCTTTGCAATGCTCATCGCTCATACAACTTTCTGCTTGCCATATGTTATTTTGAATGTTCTGCCACGCATCAGTGAACTTGGAAATTCACTCACAGAAGCGGCACTTGACCTTGGTTGCACACCTGTTCAGGCATTTTTCAAGGTGAAGCTCCCCAATATTATGCCGGGTGTAATTTCGGGTATGGTTATGGCATTTACCCTTTCTCTTGACGATTTCGTTATTTCGTATTTCGTCAGCCCCTCTAACTTCCAGACGCTTCCCCTTTTGATATATTCCATGACGAAGAAAACAGTTAAACCCGATATGTACGCACTCTCAACGCTCATTATCGTGACAGTTTTCACACTTCTCATTCTTTCAAATATCAAAAGCTTCAAAAAAGCGGATAAGCAGATGAGAAAAGGGGGTAAAAAATAATGAAAATTAAACTATTATCCCTTATTTTAATCGTTTTTGCACTTCTTCTTTGCTCATGTGAAGAGCCTGAGGGTACTCCTGAGCAGAAAAAATATGAAACAGTTAATCTCAACGTCTATAACTGGGGTGAATACATCTCAAACGAGGACGATGAAGAATGCGGACTTTTCGACGTAAATGCTGGATTCGAAGAATATTTCAACGAAAATCTCGCAGATAAATACGGATGTTACATCAAGGTGAATTATTCAACCTATGCAACGAACGAGGATATGTTCGCAAAACTCTCAAATAGTGCTGTAGCCTATGACATAGTAATCCCCTCGGACTATATGATTCAAAAAATGATCGCGCACAATATGCTTTTGCCACTTGATTATTCTATTTTGACTAATTACGGCAATATCAGTGACGATTTCAAAGGTTTGCACTATGACCCCGAAAATAAATTCAGCGTTCCATATACCTATGGTATGGTTGGTATCATATACAACGCAGAATTTGTTAATGAAGAGGATGTGCTTGACAAAAGCTGGGATCTTCTTTGGAATGAAAAATACAAAGGAAAAATACTTCAGTTCAACAATCCTCGTGATGCTTTTGCAACTGCAATGTATAAAGAAGGTCTTAACATCAACTCACATAATTATGAAGATTGGGAACAGGCGCTTGAGCAATTAAAGCTCCAAAAACCAATTCTTCAAGGATATGTAAATGATGAAATCTTCAATAAAATGAAGGGCGCTTCAGCATATATCTCATCATACTATGCAGGCGACTTTTTGACTATGGCGGCGGATAACAATGACCTTCGCTTCTATTATCCAAATGAGGGTACTAACTACTTTGTTGACGCAATGTGTATTCCAAAAACATCTCGCAATCCAGAAATTGCACATGAGTACATCAACTATATGATAAGTGTTGAAGCAGCAACTGCAAACGCACTTTACATTGGATATGCTTCCCCCAACCAAGCCGTTGTTGACAGTGAGTACTATCAGGAAATGCTTGATTATAACTATAGCATATACGATGACGAAGATAATTGCCTTGTTGATGCTTGGGAGGTACTCTACGGCAAGACTAAGGATGAAGCTAATGCAAATTATCCCTTTAATCCGGCATACGAGGATTATTTCAAGGATGAAGCAAGTGGCATTGATGTTCAAGCTCACGTTACTGCGCTTTGGGAATCATTAAAAACCGAAAACTCAACTGAACTTTGGATTCATATCACAAGCGGAGCTATCGTTTTTGGAGTCCTCGGCTTTGCAATTTACACAACATATGTAAAGAAAAAACGTTCAAAATTCTATCGTGATAGAGATATAGAGCGAAAGAAACAAAGACAGATGAATAAATAAAATTCAGCCCACACGAAACCCGTGTGGGCTTATTTTGTTGATGTGTAAATTGAGCTTTATCGAGAAGAATTTAGTTAGAAAGGAATGATACTTTTTTCGAGAAAAAAGTATCCAAAAAAGCTTTTTAAAAGAGCTTCGCGACAAGATTTTGCGCAAATACGCCGCGCATATTATGATGGAATTATCTAAAGTATGATTGGCGCGCCTAGCAAATTGCTTGTCATCTTACGTCTCCATTTTGCTTCGCAAAAACGCAAATTGCCCATAATTATATACAATTTTCTCGGTATTTTAACAGACTTCATCTTTCTTGTCTGACTTGCGTCAGCCATTTGCTCAAACCCGTCTGTTGTTTTGCTCCGCTTTTTCAAAAGCGGAAGCCCAGCGGCTAGGGGTTCCCAAACAAAACTAACTTCCCAACTAATCAAAATTTCAAATTCAAGATTATAGTATTTGAAAATATTGTCAATACTAATCATAATAAACGCGAAAGGTCTTATTATGAAAAAGCTATCAACCGATTACAGAGAAAATGTTTCTTATCTCGACAACGTTTTTGCCGTTAAGGAAAATTTCGATATATTAAAAAAGACTCTCATTATAGGGGAGGACGAGCTGACTTTATATTTTATTGACGGATTTGTTAAGGACGCAGTAATGCAAAAGATGATGGTGCATTTTTTATCGCTCAAATCCCTCGGCGAGCGCACGGATAGAAGTGCACAGGACTTTTTGTTCCACAATGTCCCCTACGTTGAAGCGGATGTGACCGACGATTTTGATGTTATGGTTCAAATGATGCTCTCGGGCGCAACTGTAATGCTCGGCTCTGCTTTTTTAAATCGAGGAATAGTAATTGATGCACGTACCTATCCCGCCAGAGAAACCACAGAGCCCGAAAATGACCGAGTTATCAAGGGGGCACGCGACGGATTTGTTGAAACTCTTATTTTTAACACCGCTCTCATCCGTCGTCGAATTCGTGATCCAAAGCTGAAAATGTCGTATATGACCGTCGGCACGCGTTCAAAGACCGATGTGGTGGTATGCTATATTGACGACAAAGCCGACCTTGATTATGTTCAAAGATTGAAAGAAAAAATAAGCAAAATAAATGTTGAAGCCCTCACCGTTGGTATGCAATCGCTCACCGAATGTCTTATTCCAAGCAGGTGGTACAATCCATTTCCAAAGGTGCGCACCACCGAGCGCCCCGATGCCGCTGCGGCACAGCTTATGGAAGGAAATGTACTCATCATCTGCGACAACTCGCCCGAAGTAATGATACTCCCCGCTTCGCTTTTCGACTTTATGCAGGACACTAATGATTTCTATTTTCCACCCCTCACTGGAAGCTATCTTCGTGTCCTTCGATATATCATTTTCTTTATGACTCTGCTTTTTATGCCACTTTGGTTGATTGCAATTCACAATCCCGAAGCAGTTCCACCGTGGCTTGAATTAATTTTGCCGGAGAAAACAGGCAAGTTACCAATCATAGTACAACTATTCCTCGCAGAGTTCGTCATTGATGGGTTGCGACTTGCTTCAATGAACACCCCCGGAATGCTATCAAACTCCCTCTCCGTTATAGGCGGTCTAATTTTGGGAGATTTCTCTATTCAAATTGGTTGGCTTATCCCCGAAGTAGTAGTTTACGGAGCATTTGTTGCCATCGCTAATTTCTCGCAAAGAAATTATGAATTAGGATATGCCTTCAAATTTTTGCGACTTATTTTGCTTATTCTAACTTGGTTCTTCAACTTTTGGGGATTTATCGCAGGTATTGTTCTCTGCTTTATACTCCTTGTTTCCAATAAAACGCTCAACGGCAAGCGTTCCTACCTGTATCCCCTTATACCATTTAATCCAAAAGCGCTTAAAAGAATGATTTTTAGGGTGAGAAAATAATAAAATCCCGATAGATTTTAGGTCTATCGGGTTTTATTTGTAAAATTTTACAGTTAATTATTATTTCAAAGCCATTTTTTATCTTTAGATGTTCGATTATACATTATATAAAACACATATCCTGCACAAGCAAACAATTCAACTATCGAAAATACTACGATCGCTATCATCCTCCACATTGTCTGTTCACCATTGTATTTATCAAATGAAACATA
Source organism: Eubacteriales bacterium (assembly GCA_045612715.1). Lineage (GTDB taxonomy): Bacteria > Bacillota > Clostridia > Oscillospirales > CAG-272 > RGIG4608. The sequence goes on along the minus strand of JAZKZP010000116.1, from coordinate 20,583 downwards.
CTCTATGCCGTCCGAATACATTTGCACAATATTCCCTCTCTTATCGAAACGAATTGAAACAAGTGGTGATTCACTTAAAACCTCTAAAAATTGCTCGTTATTCACGGTCACAAAATTAGATGTAGTGCGATAGCTTTTACCTTCAATGTATATCTTATATCGAAAATTACTCCTTCTAAGCTCATGATACTTATAATCTTCTACAGTTGCCGTAACAAGCGTTGTATTGTTTTCAGTGGCACGAGTAGTCCAAGCTATACCGAAAACACAAAACAACGATATAACAACAATTTGGAACAAAACAAAAGCAACAGTCTTTTTTATTCTTTCTATACGTTTAATATTGGTTTCTGTTTTTCTTATTTTCAATTTATACACTCTCCGATGTTATAAATTTTTGTTTATCGTCCGGTTCTCTTCATATTTATTAAAAAATACAGGACAACCTATTCTTCTGAGTAAAAGCAATCATATTTCCACCTGATTGGATTTTCATACATGTATTTAGATATTTTTTCGTAATCACTTTTATCACGTATTATGTGATCGTGAAACGATCTTTGCCAAATTGCCTCACCAATCTTTTTAGACACATAACGCTTCATTTGTCCTACCGCCGTCAAAACACTAGTAGGGGAGGATATCATCCTCCCGTCATCATATGTAATAAATAATATCATATGAATGTGATTCGGCATAACGACATATTGTAACAACTCAATATGTGGATAATGTTCGGGGATTGCCTTGATTGCTTCTTCTGCAATTTTTCCGTATGGAGATAACTGCACACTATCAGACGGGAGGATAATATCCTCCCCTACGAAATCAGGTTGATTTTCGTTCCAAAATAATGCTTTTTTATCTTTAGTACATATAGTTATAAAATACGCACCAACCGAGCTATAATCGTAATCCTTCAAACGATTTCTTTTCCGTGTGGGAAATCCACTATTAATATTCATCATTTATTATTCCAAACTAAATGTCTTAATCGCTTTAATCGCCGTGCCGTTTTCATACTCACGGGTTTCGCCAAGGGCGAAGAATTCGCCACTCTGCGTATAAAGTCGCACGCGTGTGCCAACTTCAAAGTTGGTTTTTATCTTGTTTTGATAAATTTCGCATCCGCTTCTGCATAGTTTTTCATAAAACGTGGGCAATTTTGCACTAGGCAAGTCATAAAAAAGTGACTCTGTGGGTGCTAAAAGATTATAGCGCTCACTCATCTCAAGCGCTTCAATTTCTTCAAGTGTATGCGAATTTTCAATATCAAATCCACCCGCAACCACACGGTGCAATGCACTCATAACTCCACCGCATGAAAGTCGCGTACCGATATCTGCACAAAGCGTTCTAATATAAGTTCCCGATGAACATTCAACAAGCAAATCATATTCGTTTTCCTTCTCGGTTGAAGTACAAACAAGCTGAAAAATCTCAATATCTCTTGCTTTTCTCTCAACCTCAATTCCCTCTCGAGCAAGGTCATAGAGCTTCTTTCCATCAACTTTTAAGGCGCTATACATGGGTGGAATTTGCTTGATTTTGCCCAAAAACTCACCGCAAGCCGTCATAACTGCATCGGTATTTGGAATATTATTACTCTGTGTGAGCACTTTACCCGTAATATCCTCAGTATCAGTTGTAATACCGAGTGTCAATCTTGCACGATATGTTTTTCTATCCGCAACAAGATATTCAGCCGCTTTTGCTGCTCTGCCGAGAAGTATTACAAGCACACCTGTTGCAAGTGGGTCGAGTGTTCCCGTATGCCCCACCTTGCGTGTGCCGTATAATTTTCTTATCTTGCCAACAACGTCGTGAGAGGTTATGCCCTCTGGCTTATTAACAATAAGCACGCCGTTTGGCTCAAATTTATTTTCGCTCATATTTTATCCTCAAAATCTAACGTGCGCAGAATAAATGGGCTGACCCTTGTCAGAGAAATTCTTTTCGTACTCGGTCATTACGTTACCCTCATTCTTCTCAGAGTTATGCAAATCACGTGTTACAAATTCAAATTTCAAGCCAAATGCTTCAAATTCTTCAAGAGAAAAGTCGAAAAGTCCTTCGTTATCGGTCTTAAGACGAAGCATTCCATCCTCCTTGAGAATTGTTTTATATATTTCAAGGAATGTCTTATATGTAAGACGACGCTTTGCGTGTCCCGCTTTGGGCCATGGGTCACTAAAGTTAAGATAAATGCAATCAACACTATGCTCGGGGAAATATTCAACGAGGTTTTTCGCATCGCCAATTATAAAACGAAGATTGTCGCTTCTTTCGTCCTTTGCTCTCTCTGCTTTTTCAAGAGCCAAGCAAGCAACGTCCGCAATCTTTTCCATTGCAATAAAGTTCACATCCTGATGCTGCGCACTCATACCAACGGCAAAATTACCCTTTCCACATCCGATTTCAAGATGAATTGGACGTTTTTCGGTAAATGCTGATTGAATATCTGCTTTAAATTCCTCATTGGGTGTTATAAGCAAGTGGGAGCAAGCTTCAATTCTTTCTGCTCCATGTTTTTTCTTTCTCATTCTCATAGATGTAATTTCCTTTCAAAAATTAAGGTAAAATTATTGACATTTTAACAAAAAAACTGTATTATATTATCATAAAAACACGCGAGGTATTATTTATGTATATTTCAAATTCAGAAATTCGCGCGAGAGCCCGCTTCGCTCTTGGTGGCGAAATTTTCGGTAAAAAATGGCTTATGGCAGTTCTTGGCGGACTTATCATATCCGCAATATTGACCGCGGCAAATTATCTTTGCGCAGGTATCGCAACTATGCTTTTGTGTGGTCCGCTTTACGTTGGTCTTTATAAATTTTATTTAAAAATTGCTCATGACGACCCCGAAGTTAGAGTCGAAAACGTACTTGAGGGATGCTATAACTTCAGCCAAAACTTTACGCTTGGCGTTATGCATACACTTTATATTTTTCTTTGGAGTTTATTGTTTATCATTCCGGGTATCGTGAAATCATATAGCTATTCACTCGCTTATTACATAAAGGCTGAACATCCCGAATACGATTGGCGTGAGTGCCTTGACGAAAGCGAAATGATGATGAAGGGCAACAAGTGGCGTCTTTTCAAGCTTCATTTCAGCTTCATAGGTTGGATGTTCCTCTCACTTTTCACTCTAGGTATTGGCTCTCTTTGGGTAAATGCTTATATGGAAACCTCTAATGCCATTTTCTATGAAGAACTGAAGCATGAGAGAATGTATTCCTAATGCAAAATAAAATCAGATATGTAATCTGCCAACATAGTTTGGCAGATTATTTTTATTTATTATCTAAAAAATAACAAATATGCCTTGACAATTAATAAAAAAAGCATTATAATTAGTCTATAGTACTATATTTATTTTTGGAGGCTCTTCAATGACTACTAAAAATTCTCAAATTCGTGCAGAAGCACGATATTTGCTTGATGATAATATTTTAGGAAAGGACTGGATTAAAGCAGCTCTTATCCACTTTTTTGCCGACCTTATTATTGTTGGAGTGGGTGTGACATTGCTTACCTTTGCTAGCACAACGATTATTCCATTCTTGCTCACTCTCTTTATTGACACAAATCCTATATTGGAGATTGGAATCATTTGCTTTGTGGATCTTTTGAATTTGGCTCTTCTCAATGTTCTTATAGGTCCTGTTTCTGTTGGCCTTGCGGCCATTTATACAGACCTTGTTAGGGGAGAAGGAAAAATCAAGATTTCTAAATTCTTTTCAGGATTCAAAAACTTCTTCGGCAACTTCATTGTTGGAATGTTTTATCTTCTCCAAGTTGCAGTTTGGTCTATATTCTTCGTTATCCCCGGCATTTATGTTGCGTATACATATGCAATGGTATTCCACGTTAGAAAGGATCACCCCGAATATAGATGGAAGGATTGCTTTGATGAAAGTGAACGCCTTATGGAAGGTCACCGTTTAGACCTCTTCAAGCTTCAAATCTCACATATCGGTTGGATGATTCTTGGTCTTGCCTTTATGGGAATCGGTGCTTACTGGGCTATTCCTTACCGTGAGACATCCGTGGCAATCTTCTACGAAGAGCTTTTGGAAGAAAGAGCTTAATTTAAAATTTAATTTGCCTGTTGGCTTTATGCCAACAGGCATTTTTGTTTATACGTTAAATCTAAAGAGAACGATATCTCCGTCTTTAACAACGTATTCTTTACCTTCGCTTCGAAGAAGACCAGCGTCCTTTACTGCTGCCATAGAGCCAAGCTTTGTAAGAACATCAAAATCAACAACCTCTGCTCTGATAAATCCACGTTCAAAATCGCTATGAATCTTTCCTGCAGCCTGAGGTGCTCTCATTCCCTTCGTGATTGTCCAAGCACGAACCTCCTTGGGTCCTGCTGTAAGATAGGAAATAAGGCCAAGAAGTGAATAGCTTGCCTTGATAAGACGGTCAAGACCACTTTCTGTAATGCCCATATCTTCAAGGAACATTTTCTTTTCTTCAGCATCAAGCTCACTAATTTCAGCTTCAATCTGTGCGCAAATAGCAATGATTTCAGAATGTTCAGCATTTGCAAATTCTTTGAGCTCACAGTAAAGAGGATTTTCAAGGGGCTCGTGATCGGCTTCGCTTTCACTTACGTTTGCAACATAAATAACAGGCTTCATTGTGAGAAGCTGTGTTTCACCGAGCATCTCAAGCTCGTCAGCGTCAAGCTGCATTGTGCGTGCACACTTACCCTCTTCCAACGTAGCATAAATTCTTTCAAGAAGTTCAACCGTGGCTGCAAGTGTCTTATCCCCCTTCATTGCCTTTTTAACTCTATCAATTCTACGCTCAAGAATTTCCATATCGGAGAAAATAAGCTCAAGATTAATAGTTTCAAGGTCACGGATAGGATTGATATTTCCGTCAACGTGAATAATGTTGTCGTCTTCGAAGCAACGAACAACGTGAACAATAGCGTCAACCTGACGAATATTGTCAAGGAACTTGTTACCAAGGCCCTCACCCTTTGACGCACCTTTAACAAGACCCGCAATGTCAACAAATTCAATAACAGCAGGTGTAAATTTTTCAGGATTATACATCTCAGCCAACACGTCAAGACGGTGATCGGGCACCGCAACTATACCTACGTTTGGCTCAATTGTGCAGAATGGGTAGTTCGCGGATTCTGCGCCCGCGTTTGTCAATGCATTGAAAAGCGTACTTTTTCCTACGTTAGGAAGTCCGACGATACCAAGCTTCATATAATAATCTCCTTTAACAGACCATATTTATCCATATTAACTTTATTATTATAACATAACATTTTATAATTTTCAAGTGATAATTAAATAATTTTCGACAAAAGCTCTTGCAAAGATATAATATAATGGTATAATAATTATGTTTAGTGATTTTAATCTTTCAACAAGGAGAATTTTATGAATTCCAAAGCCAAACAAATATTAATCATTTCACTTACCCTTGTTGTGTGCATTGGTGTGATTGTCGCGTTTTCGGTATATTTCGGCAATCCTTCAACTCCTGTCACAACCTCCACTACGCAATCACATATTCATACAGAGGTAACCGACAAAGCCGTTGCTCCAACTTGCAATGCGGAAGGAAAAACCGAGGGTAAGCATTGCTCCACATGTGGAGAAATATTGATTCCTCAAGAGAAAGTTTCCAAAATAGCTCACACCGAGGTAATTGATAAGGGAGTTCCTCCCTCTTGCTCAAGTGAGGGAAAAACCGAAGGCAGACATTGTTCAGTTTGTGGCAAGGTTATCGTTGCACAGCAAACGATAAATAAGCTTGAACACAACGAGGTAATTGATCAAGCGGTTGCACCCACCTGCAAAGAAGAAGGAAAAACCGAGGGTAAACATTGCTCCATTTGTAAAACTGTTACACTTGAACCCGAAACAATAGAAAAGCTTCCTCATACCGAAGTTATTGACGAAGCAGTTGAACCCACCTGTAGCATAGAAGGAAAAACGGAAGGCAAACATTGTTTGGTTTGCGGAGATATAACTCTTGCTCAACAAACCATTAACAAGCTCCCACACACAGAGGTTGTAGATAAAGGGGTACTTCCCACCTGCACTACAGAAGGCAAAACCGACGGTAAGCATTGTACAGTTTGTAAAACAGTTACACTTGCACAACAATCAATTGCCCCCACAGGACACACAGAAATCACATTGGATGCAATCGCTCCAACTTGTGATAGCTTGGGGTGGACTGAAGGTAAAACTTGCGAAACTTGTCAAGAGGTTTTAATTCCTCAAAAAGCAATTTACATGCTCTCACACACCTTTGCCGAAAATTCAAACGTGTGCAGTGTATGTCATTACGAAAAAAATATAGATTATAGCAATATAGAAAATTATGCAAATGATTTTGGATATAATTCATTAATTCCTTTGGAAAACGGCGAAGCAATGCAGGAATTCTATAATTATATAGATGAAATAGCTATTGAATTCCATACAAATCCAGAGAAAAATGCCCATTTCTCATTTTCGGGTCTTCAGTATCTTGTGGATAAACTCGATTATGCTCAATTTGATCTAACTCGTGAAGAAGCAACTGCAGTTTGGCAGCTTTATAGAAATGACCACCCACTTTATTATTGGTTAAGCACGTCTGCTCGTATAGATGACATTTATTTGTATCTCTTTACTGATTCCGATTATGCTAATGGAGAAAAACGAGCCGAATATAACGAGCTTATTTATAGCTCTGTTGAAAAATATTTATCTGAAGTTGATCTTAATTCCCAATACAAAACAGCTCTTGCATTGCACGATAAAATCATAAGTGCAATAGACTATGCTTACGATAGAAATGGACTCCCCGAAGAAGCCCTTTGGGCGCACAATGTTTTGGGAGTGTTTGATAAAAATAGTGGCGTTTGTGAAGCATATGCTAAAACATTCCAATTATTGCTCAATTTCTGCAATATTGAAAACATCTATGTAACCGGTATTTCCAACAACCAAAACCACGCGTGGAATCTTGCAAAAATGGACGATGGAAATTGGTATTGGTTTGATCTCACGTGGGACGATGCTCCCGGTTGGATGGACGGAATAAAGTATAATTACTTCTGCGTAAATGACATTCAAAATGTATCTTGGCTTGATTTCGTTAACACAAACACAACAGCATCCAATTTTTTGGATACTCACAGTCCTATAGAAGAACTTTTGAATTTCACTAACGGGTATATATACAACCTTCCCGATCGCTCTTCTGAATCCTTCGATTTTTATGAAACAATCCTTCGTGATACCTTTTCAGTAGACGGATTGGAATACGCATGGATCGGACATGATTCAGTTCAGCTTGTAGGCATTCATAAATCCGGTGAAATAATAATTCCCGAATTTGTTGAATACCTTAATTCGTCATTCGAGGTTATCTCTATCGGCGCTATCAAAAATAATATTATCACAATTGGCGTAATCAATTGCGACCAAAAGATCTCTATAACCATTCCTAAATCTATACGATTCATCTGTGATCTTGCCTTGAATATCAACGGTCTTCAGACTATTAACGTCAACGAAGAAAATAAGCATTTTACTAGCCGTGACGGTGTTCTTTATACAAAAAATTTAGCAACACTTATTCAGTTTCCGTTTGCAAGCAACACATCTGATTTTACAATTCCCGACGATACCTATTACTTGGCATTCGGCTCAATGGAAAAGCACAATATTGTTTCATTAAAGATAGGTAAAGGCTTGATATATCTTCAGGGCGTTTGTAATTTAGGTGTGGGTTATCCTGACACAATTAAAACAGGACTCACCCTAACAGACTACAGTGCTATTTTAAATAGTATGGAAACAATAGAAATTCATAACGAAAATCAACACCTTGTTTTGATGGACTCGGTTGTTTATTCAGTAGAAGGTGGTGTGCCCTGTGCATTGATTTTCGCATTGCAAAGTGTTACTGATGTTATTATTCCCGATGCGGTTACAAGTATTTATAGCGTTGCGTTTAGATATTGCGATTCACTTTTAACAATAAGCATTCCTGATTCTATAAATGAAATAGGCTCGCAAGCATTTGTTGCCTGCTATAAGCTAAAAGAAATCAATTATTCAGGAACAAAAGCAGATTGGAATATAATAATCAAGCAACCCGATTGGAATAGTAACACAGGTTCATACCTTATAAATTGTACCGACGGAACAATCAAAAAATAACCCAACAAAAAGGAGAGTTCACTCTCCTTTTTTGTATATAAAATATTTTTTAACAATCTTTGAAAAAAATAAAAAAAATCCTTGATTTTTATATAATTATGTGATATAATTTTTTATGAACATAACAATTCGTTCAAAATTTATACGATAATTATCAACATTTGTTGATAATTAGTTAATTTTTTACCAAAAACTAATATCACATTGTTAAAAATTAAACCCTTTTATTTTATAGATTTCTCCCACGGAGGTATTCGAAATGTTGGATACAAAAATTTTAGTTATAGACAATGATAGCACAATGTGCGAAACATTGAAAAACTATTTTGAAAAAGAAGGATATGAGATCAAAGCTGTTAATGACGGCATCTTGGGTGTTGATAGCTTCAAGCTCTATGATCCCGACATAGTTTTACTTGACATTATGCTTCCAAAAAAGGACGGGTGGCAGGTTTGCCGAGAGATCCGCGAGGTATCTAACAAGCCAATCATAATGATTAGTGCAAAAAATGAGACCTTTGATAAAGTGCTTGGTCTTGAGCTTGGCGCTGACGATTATGTTGTTAAACCCTTCGACATCAAGGAGCTTTCAGCAAGAATAAAGGCAGTGCTTCGTCGCGCACGTGCAAACAGTACACCTAAAAACGATAGCGAGGTCATCAAATTCGACAACATTGAGATAAGCCTTCAAAAATATGAATTGAAGCTTGGTGGAAAGCACATTGACGTACCTCCAAAGGAGCTTGAGCTTCTCTACTTCCTTGCCTATAACAGAAATCGCGTCCTCCCACGCGACCAACTTCTTGATAAGGTTTGGGGATTTGACTATCTCGGTGACTCAAGAACTGTTGACGTTCACATCAAACGCCTTCGCGAAAAGCTTGACGGTGCAAGTGAAAAATGGATTCTTAAAACCGTTTGGGGCGTTGGATATAAATTTGAAATTTTGGAATAAAATACATAAAAAAATAATGACCGAATAATCGGTCATTATTTTTTTGATTTACATCTTGCAAAAAAGGATAAAATATGGTAATATATAAAATGGATTAATTTGTGATGATTGGAGATACACATGATTATCGAACTTGAAGAATACAAATATAAATTGATTGGAATGAGAAAGGATATTGCCGAGCTTCACGATGCGCTTCGCATTGTAGAGCTCACAAAGCAGGTTAACGAGATGGAAGAAAAGACTCTCGACCCTGATTTCTGGAGCGATCAGACTAACTCATCCAAGATTTTGCAGTCAATAAAGCAGGGCAAAAAGAAGCTTGACGAATTCAATGGTCTTGCACAGCGCCTTGAGGACGCTATAGCTCTTGCCGATATGGCAATCGAAGAAAACGAAGAGGGTTATGCTGAAGAAGTAAAGGCAGAGCTTGAGTTCGTTGAAAAGGAAGAAGAAAGAATGAGAATTGAGATTCTTCTCTCTGGTGAATATGACAGAAATAACGCCATCGTTTCCTTCCACCCCGGTGCAGGTGGCACAGAGGCGCAGGACTGGGCACAGATGCTTTACAGAATGATTACTCGTTGGGCAGAAGCACACGATTATACTGTTAAACTCCTTGACTGGCTCGATGGTGACGCAGCGGGCATCAAAAGTGCAACGATTATGGTTGAGGGCGAAAATGCTTATGGCTATCTTAAGAGTGAAAATGGAGTTCATCGTCTTGTTCGTGTTTCACCATTTGACGCAAACGGCAGACGTCAGACATCATTTGCCTCAATAGAGGTAATGCCCGAATTTGAAGATGATAATACAATAGAGCTTCGTATGGAAGACCTCGATATCACAGCTCACCGTTCAAGTGGCGCAGGTGGTCAGCATATCAACAAAACTGACTCTGCTATCCGTATCTTGCACAAGCCCACAGGTATCGTTGTTGGTTGTCAGACCGAAAGAAGCCAGCTTCAAAACAAGGAAACTGCTCTTAAAATGCTTAAATCCAAACTTCTTGAAATTAAAATTCGTGAAAATCTTGAAAGAGTTGAGGATATTCAGGGTAACAAGGCAAATATCGAATGGGGCTCACAAATTCGCTCCTACGTATTTATGCCCTACACTCTTGCAAAGGACACAAGAACAGGTCACGAAAACGGCAATATCCAAGCAGTTATGGACGGCGACCTCGACGGCTTTATTAACGCATATTTGAAGCACATAACAAAATAAAAATCAAGCTCCCGAAAAATCGGGAGCTTTTTTCTTGACAAATCCATCGTACTAATATATAATAAATTGTGGATATCTTTTTTTAAAAAGGAGAATAAATATGAAAAAACGTTTTTTAGCATTTATTGTATTGATAACTATTATTCTCTCATCCTTTAGCAGCTGCATTTTTTATGATATGTATCAAGAAAAGCAAATGCTGAAAGACTTGCCCAAAATTGAACGGGATGAAGATGGAAATTTTATTTATAACGGTAGCACGTACGTGGAAGACCCATATTTGACCTATGGGGTTAATACGGGTTATACATTTATTGTTGAAACAGGTCACACTGTCGGACACTGGGAGGGAGATTTTTCAATACACCCTGTAACAGCTTTCGGCATTGAAGATTTTGGTGAAGACATTTGCCTGCGGATAATGGCGGAATTCCCTATGCCTGCAAGATATTGGTACTATATCAAATCCGATTTTGAATTTCCCGATTATACGACCCTCAAGTTAAGCAATATCTATTGGGGAGAAAATTACACGCACCAACAAAATGACGTTGAAGTGATAAATTTTGGTGAAAACGATGTGTGGTTAGAAGATATTATGACTGAGGTTGATGAAAGTGAGTTTCCCTCTAACCAGTGGAAAGGAAGGATACACATATTTTTCAAGGATTATAGAACCATATATCTTACTGAAACATATTTATACGAGCTTGATGACGAATTATATCTTAGAATAGGTTCCTTTACTCAAGAAGGTAAATTATATAAGATAAACGATGAATATGTAGATGTTTTCAAAAATGCTATAAATAATCAATAAAATACAAAAGCGTGATGCCTTACTGCATCACGCTTTTGTATTTCTAACGTTTATACATATTAAACACCCATTCGGGAAAAATGTAATTTTCATATACTTCGCTCAACGCAAAGCAAAGAAAATATATTATAATCAAGGCAACTAAAATTATTCGTTCCCATTTTTTCTCTTGACTTTTTATGCTTTTTATTTTATATTTCATACCCCACCGCCCTTCGATTAATTATATTCGTGGACGGTGAAAAATGAGTGGTAAATTGGGATTTATCGCTTACTTTTTTTGAAAAAAAGTAAGCAAAAAACTTTTAATCAGCTTCGCGCTTTTCCCCGTAAAACAAGTACAAAGTTGTAGGGGTCGGCGTCCCCGACGACCCGTTATTCAACAAAACTAACATCCCGATAAATCAAAATTTGAACATTAAAATATCAAACAATCACGGGCGATTTTTTGATGTAAAATCCGCTTGTTTTTTTATTTTTAAAGCACATTGTATAAATCGCGTCAGCACGGCAAGAAAGTTCAAACTGTCGGCTTCCCTCTGCATCTGCAGGCTTTGTTATAACTTTGATTGCACTCTCATTTTTACGAATTGAGGCAAGATATTCTCTACCCTTTTCATTTGCGCCAAGCAAAATGGTATATTCAGGCAAAGTATCAAGGTCGGCTTTCTTTATTCCGAGTAAAATATACAAAACTGCTCGTCTTATGGCACTTGAAGTATATTTTTTTGTCTGCAATTTTTCTTCAAATTCATCAAACGAGGCACATTCGTGCGCGATAGCAAGAATTCTATTCACAAGTCCTTTGTCACTTATAGCAACATCTAAAGCCTGACCGTCAATTAAGCGCAAGGCAAGTAAAATTCCATCTTTAGCGTTTTTAAGGTCTGCTAACTCATTTTGTTTCAAAATTTCGAGCGTTGACTTAGGCACAAAGCTCGAAATTTTATCAAAATTGCTATTTGCAATAGTTTCTCTTATCGCGCTCGCGCTAGGCAACTCGCCTATAGAAAGTTCAGTATCACGATAAGCATTTCCCTCTCGTTTTATAGGACAGATTTGAATTTTATAATTATTTTTAAGAATAGCTTTTGTATATTCAATTCCCAAAATATCATTTGCAAGAATGTTTGCTTCACCACTTTTTTTAGCAAGCAAGTCAAAATATGCCCCCACATTACCTTGCTCTTTAGAAAAACTTGCGCACTCGTTTTTAAAGTCATCAGATGCGGCAATTTTAGCGATTTTCATTATTTTTTCAGCATCACCACTCTCTGAGCCGAATGAGAGCTTGTCAACTCCGAGTCGAGCAAGAATATTTATAGAAGCCGTGGCAAAATACTCTGCACTCGCCACACAAAATGGCACGGGTAATTCAACAACAAGATCAGCTCCTGCACTAAGCGCCATTTTTGCACGTTCATATTTATCGGCAATAGCAATTTCTCCGCGTTGAGTGAAATTTCCACTCATAACACAGATAATGGGCTCGTCCAACATTCGTTTTATCTCATTAATTTGGTGCAAATGTCCGTTGTGAAACGGATTATACTCGCAAACTATTCCAAAAGCCATTTTTAATTCTCCCTTTTTTTGAAAATCTATTGAAATTATATAATTTATGGTGTATAATATATTTAATAATAATTATTTGGAGGTTCATTTAAGATGAATGTACTCGTTGTTAACGCGGGCTCAAGCTCGCTTAAATATCAGCTTTTTGACACCACTAACGGCGACGTTATCGCTAAGGGTCTCTGCGAAAGAATCGGTATTGATGGCAGACTCACTCACAAACAGCTCGTTAAAGGTGTAACTTATTCTGCAGAAATTGCAATGCCCAACCATACAACCGCTATGCAGGCAGTAGTTGATGCTCTTATTAATCCTGAGCACGGTTGCATCAGTTCTATGAGCGAAATCGAAGCAGTTGGTCATAGAGCAGTTCATGGTGGTCAGTATTTCTCTTCTTCAGTTATTCTTACTGATGAAGTTTACGATATTCTTGACAAAAAATGCCGTGACCTCGCTCCTCTTCATACACCCGCATCACTTCAGGGTATTCAGGCTTGCCTTGATATTCTCCCCGGCACTCCTCAAGCACTTGTATTTGACACAGCTTTCCATCAGACAATGCCTGAAGAAGCATATATGTACGGTCTTTCATACGACCTTTACGAAGAATATGGCATTCGTCGTTACGGTATGCACGGCACATCACACCGCTTTGTTGCAGGTGAGATGATTAAGCTTCTCGGCGGTGAGGCTGAGGGCACAAAGATTGTAACATGCCATCTTGGAAATGGTTCTTCCATCTCCGCAGTTAAGGACGGCAAGTGCATCGACACAACAATGGGATTCACTCCCCTTGCAGGTACTATTATGGGTACTCGTTGTGGTGATATTGACCCTGCTCTTGTAACATACATCATGGAAAAGAAGGGCTACTCCATTGACGAAGTAAACAGCTACCTCAACAAAAAGTGTGGCTTCCTTGGTATTTCCGGTGTTTCTTCCGACTGCCGTGACCTCGAAGCAGCAGCTAAAGAAGGAAATCACAGAGCAGCTCTTGCTATGGATATCCTCATTTACCAGATTAAGAAGTATATCGGCTCATACGCAGCAGCTATGGGTGGTCTTGACGCAGTTGTATTCACTGCAGGTATCGGTGAAAACACACCTGAAATCAGAGAAGGCGCACTCAAAGGTCTTGAATTCCTTGGTATCGACTTCAATGCAGAGCTTAATGCAAAGACAAGAGGTTCTGCAGGCGTAACAAAGCTTTCAACAGACAATTCCAAGGTTGCAGTTTATATGATCCCCACAAACGAGGAGCTTGTAATTGCACAGGATACAGAAGCGCTTGTAAAAGCTCTCTAATATTTGATTTTCAACGGTTGCTACAGTTGTAGCAACCGTTTTATTTTTTAAACCTCGGCGGTTTTCTGACTTGCTTTTTGGCATAATCCTCGTGCATAAGGCGAGAAAATTCCTCTTCCTTTTCGGGATATACTAAAGAAATATATTGATACAAAAGCGCATAGGCGTCATTTTGTGAGATTTTTCTGATGCTTCGTCCATCGTGTTCTGCAATAAATTTGCGAAGTCCAAGATAAAAATCAAACGGAGATGCAACGTTTTCAAGAGCATATTCAAGGGATGTTTCAAATCCACCGCCCTCGCGATATCTATCCATAATATCAGCAATTTCGGTGAGCAAGGACAAATCTTCAAAGCTCATCCAATTAGATTTTAGCACCATATAGGGTGCTTTTTTTGATGCCACATAGCCGTATTCTTCGGCTTTGTTACGAAGTTCCGTGCCGTAAAGCAACTTCAAAAAACCAAGCTGAAGCATATCGCAAGCATAGTATGCCTCGTCAAATGATTTTCTAAAGCTCTGCATATCTTCATAAGGCAAACCTGCAATCAAATCAAGGTGAACGTGAATGTTTCCAAGCGCCTTAACGCGAGCTGCTGCAGAGATTATTTTTTTCGCATCAAGATGGCGAGAAATTACATCAAGTGTTTCACTATTCGTGCTTTGGAGTCCTATTTCAAGCTGAATCTTGCCCTTTGGCATCTGTGCAAAAATTTCAAAACTCTCCTCATTAAGTAAATTCGCGCACACCTCAAAATGATAGTTTTTAGTAAATTCATCGGATAAAATCGCGCGCCAAATTGCATTGGCTCTTTTTATATCAAAATTGAATGTTCTGTCAACGAATTTAATTATTTTTATCTTCGAATCAAGTGTTTCAAACGCGCGAAGGTCGGCAAGAGTTTGCTCAACGCTTTTAGCTCTTACTCCCCCCATCACCGATGACAAACAATATGCACATCTATAGGGGCACCCACGACTTGATTCATAATAGAGCATTGTGCCACTTTCAAAATCGCCCTCGCGATAGAGTATTCCCTCGTCGCGCATAAGTTCAGGACATCCACCTTCGATTATTCTATCAATTTTTTCGTCATTTTTTATAGCATCGCAAATTTTAACTATTGCGTCTTCGCCCTCGCCACGCACGATGTAATCGACAAAATCAAAGTTAAATCTTTCGCACTCAAAGGACGCCTCAGGGCCACCGAAAATAATTTTTGAGTCAGGCAAAAGAGCCTTTAAATCAGCAGCAATATCAAGCATAGAGGCGATATTCCATATATAACAAGAAAAGCTATACACCTCTGCACACTCACTAACAAGACGCGCAAGAATGGTAGCATTCATATCTCTTAAATTGTATTCACAGATAATAGCATCATATCCCGCTCTTTCAAGAGGCGCACGAAGGCATCGCAGTGCCAAGCACGTGTGCGAATATGAACCGTTAAGACCAAATAATACTACTTTCATTTTTACTCCATTTTAGTTTTTATCATATAAATTGGGATTTGTATATTAGTTACTTTTCTTTTATAACGGGTCGTCGGGGACGCCGACCCCTACTGCTTTGCGCTGATATTCTTGGGGGAAGCGCGAAGCTGATTAAAAGTTTTTTGCTTACTTTTTTAAAAAAAGCAAGCGACAAATCAAAATTTGAACATCTAACTACATTATACCATCTTTTTCAAGTTTTTCAATTCTTTTGAAAAATTTTGTTACAAAACTCGCGTGTAAATTGTTCTTTTGCCTCAAAATTCATCGCAGAACCATAAATTTCTTCTAAAATGAAGTGATATTTTTTAATATTTTCAAATTCTTCAAGCGCCAAATTAAGCACACTATCACGAACACGGGCAAGCGCACGATAATCCTGTCTAATTTTTGAAATGGAATTTCCATCAACAAATCTTCGCATATTAATAGAACGCACGTTGTCATCCATTCTATTGTTAATTTCAAATGTTAACCCGTTTTGCATAGCACAAAGGCAATCAATTCTCTCTTTAATTATTGGATTGCTTGATATTCTAACATTTGCTTTGTTGCTTCTCATAATAGAGTAAATTTCTCGCATCATAAAATGCGCAGTTTCAAAATAATCGTTTATCTCATAATAAATTCTTGCATTTTCGAAATAAGTTTCAAAAGAAGAAATCCCCCTCATTCCTATCCCGCGAGTCAATAGATGTTCTTCTTCACCATCTTCTTTTTCTAGCCCCTCTGCAAAACGGGATATATATTTTTTCATTTTTTCATATTTTATGCAAGGAAAAACAATATCTTGAATGTTTTCACTTAAGCTTCTATATGCAGACAGGTTACGATATACCCTTTCAAATCCCCTCTTTTTTTCAGTTGATATGTTCTCTATAACCTTTCGGCTTGAGGCAAGCATTTTTTCATCCAAAAACTCTGCCAAATTAACAAAGTTTTCAACTGCGCCCACGTATTTCGGCTCATACACGTGTGGAGCAGTACCGTCAAGCACAGCTATTTTTAGTTCATTTATGATAATTCCGTCAAGACTATTTGCATCCGATGAGCAATAGATATATCTGACACTAAATCCGTTAAGTTCAGCACATTTTGCTACTTCTCTCATAAAAAACGCCTTGCCCGTGCCCGAGCCACCTTTGATTACGTAAATTTTATATAACTTTTTGGAATTGAAAACTTCGTCATAGTAAGAGCAAAAACCTTCACTTGAATTTGATGCTGCAAAATATTTTTCTTCCATAATATCCTCCATAAATTTATTCACTATAAATCTATGAAAAAATCCGACGATTAGTTCAAAATCGTCGGATTTTTATTAAATATTTTTATATTTCACGAAGCTTTGCGATCTTTTCACCATTTGGTGTAACGTATGCCGTCCAGTTGGTATGATAAATAACAAGACCGGGATTTGCACCCTGAATTTTCTTTACATTCTTTGCAAATGTGTAATCAACGGGCACGTTCACGCCACCTTGAGCACTCGAATAATACGCAGCAATTTCAGCTGCCTCAGTAAAGTTAATACTGTCGGGCTCTTCGCCGTTGCAAAGCATAACAACGTGACTTCCCGCCTTGTTCTTAATATGAAACCAATAATCGCTCTTATGTGCGAGATTGAAGGTAATATTTTCGTTTTGAATATTGTTCTTTCCACACAAAACTGTATATCCATCGGTAGTTTTGAACTTCATAAACGAAGTGCTCTTGCGCTTTTGAGGACGATAATTCTTCATTTTTGAAGCATATCCCGATGTGTAAAGCTCGTCACGAATTTCAACAAGGTCACTTGTATTTTCCGCATGTGCTAGTGCATCAAAAACGGAATAGATATAATCAAGCTCGCGCTGTGCCTTTTCAATTTGAACGGCAAGCTCTCTCTCGGCATTTTTGCATTTGTTGTATCTCTTATACATTCTCTGCGCGTTGGCTGAAGGCGACAAACGGCTATCAAGTTCAATAACCACTTTATCAAAAGTTCCATCTTCTTCGTTGTATGCCTCGTAGTCAACAAGTTCAACACGTTTCATTCCACGCTCAATGGCATATATATTGCCAATAATCAAGTCGCCGTGCTTTTTATATTTTTCGCCCTGCTTACAATCCTCAAGTTCGGCGCGTTGCTTATCCATTTTTTTGAGGAGTCGAGTTTCAGAGTTAGTTAGGATTTTCAAAATATCCGTCGCCTTTTGTTTGACTCTAACTTCCCTGTCCCTACCTTCAAAATACGCATCAATCATCTTTGAAGGACTCTCATAATCTTTTATTTCAAGTCCCTTATAGTGAGTGAGTCGGCAAAATGCATATTCAACTGCTCGTTCACCCTCAAAAACGGTTGTTGGATGGTAATCGTTATTTTTTATATGGTCGATAATTTCACAAAATGCCGAATAAAGCTTTTCGCAAGAGCAGTTTCGCAATGTAGTATCAATATCACCACAAGCACGAAAGGAAATTTCTCTTGCCACAGCACTTGATATTCCAAGAAAATTCGAAATGATGAATTTATCGGCTCTATGGTCTGCAAGCGCATCGTCATAGAAAGCAAAAAATTGCTCTTTCGTGCATTCAAGAGGGTCATTTTTGTCCTGCTTGGGTGGGAGTTCGTATAACATTCCCGGCAAGACCTGACGAAGCGAACTTGTAGTGAAATCTACAGTCTTAAGTGCTGAAACTATGCGCTTATTAGCATCAAGGAAAATAAGATTTGAATATTTACCCATAAGCTCGGCAACAAGATAACATTTGGTGTCAAAGCCCATCTCATCACGGGTATCAAATGAGAGAATAACTGCTCTTTCAAAGCCAAGCTGTTCAATGCCGGATAGCTTTGCTCCTTGTAAATGCTTGCGAAGAAGCACACAAAACATAGGAGGATTTTGGGGATTTTCTTTAGCAATTTCAGTAAATCCTATTCGTGGATTGTTCGAGCCCGCGTTTATGAGTAATCTCTTGCCACCCTCAAGTGACCTTATCTGAATATGAATTTCGTCCCTGTCGGGCTGATATACCTTTTCAACACGTGCTCCGTGCGAAAGTGACAGTATCTCGTGTGTCATACAGGATAACATTCCCGCATCAAATGCCATTTTATCCCCTCCTTTAAAGCAATACACATTATTGTAACACAAAACCCCAAAAAATTCAATAACAAAAGCTCCATTTATTTAAAATGGAGCAAAAGTTTTAAATGAATTGGGATTTATAGGTGTGTGCGCACAAACCTTGTTTACAAACATTTGTAACCTTGTAGGGACCGGCGTCCCCGACGGTCCGTTTCAAAAGGAAAGTAACTTTCTGGCGGAAATGCTTGATTTTATTTGTGTGAAGTCGTAATGTTATTAGTTTATCCCTCGTTGCGGACCGTCGAGGACGCCGGTCCCTACAAAAGTTAGTTTTCGTTAAAATTAAATACAAACTCCCCTAAAAATCAAAATTTGAAATCAATCAATATAATACATCAATGCACAAAGCATACTTGCCGTTTGTGCGCGTGTAATACTTGAATTTGCTGCTATACTACCGTCAACACTGTCCAAAATTCCAAGGTTATTTAGCGTATATATCGCATCATTCGCCCAAGTCGGAATATCGTTTCTATCAGGGAAAATGGGTTTTACGGTGGGCATCTCGGCATTTATGAGCTTACTAACTATCAAAGCCGCTTCAGCTCTCGTTATCTCTCGATTTGGTTCAAAAAGATATTCACCATTGGCATTTACCGTTCCGCTAACAAGCCCCATATCTCTTGCCACCTTAACGTAACCCTTCATACTTTCGGGAATTTCAGCATCGTCGTCAAAACCTGTATCCAATACATTTTCTGCTTTATTTTGACCTATAGTATTCAAAAGCATTGTAATAAAATCAACTCTGCTAACAGCTCTATCGGGCATAAAATAAGTATTATTTCCGATATTCACTCCACTCATCACTCCAACCTCAAGCATTGTCAAAGCAGCATTATGCTCGCGGCGTCCCTGCATATCGCAAAAAACTATATCAGTATTTAGCTTTTCTACAGTTAACTGAACTTTTCTAGAGGTTGAATAATTGCCATATTTATCAATCGCAACATATTCAAAGCTATCCTCACCAAAATAAAGTCCTTGTGGAGTATAGGTATATTCTCCGGTACTTTCATTAAAATCAAGCACTCCGTTTCTCGCATAAGAAACAATCTCGTATCTTAATTCATCTCCATCCGGATCATATCCACTCACCCTTCCATAAACCTCTATGGTTTGATGAGTACTCACAGCAAATGTTCTCTCATCCTCTAAATCAAGTGTGGGTGCTGAATTTTCACGCGTCAAAAAATAAAGATTACACGTCATTTCATATTCTCCGCCATTAACCTTGAATTTAAAAAATGATTGAGTAACATCAGAATTAGCAGCTCGATAATTAAGTAAATCTATGTTGGAACTTGATATCGTTTGCCCCGCTTTAACTGTGACATCACCCACGCAAAGGCATCCATCAGTAAGAGAAGGCACACTTGTAATTGTTATCGAAGTCAATTCTTCAATATTCAAATATCGTTCAAAGTCATCTGCCGAAAATACTATTTTATTGTTTACAATATTTGATTTTGCCATATCGTTTTGAGTAGCTATTACCATAAGTCCACTCGAAAGATCAAGAGTAGCATCGCTATTTTGCTCTCTGACAATGCCAATAATGGCAAATACCAATGCCATTGCAATAAACGAAAAAGTTATAAATCTTTTCATATTTTTCACTCTCCATAAAATTAACTTATTTAATTATATCGTGACAAAATAAATTTTATGCAAAGTAATAATCAAATATTGTAATTGCTGAATTTTTGGTGTATAATAAAAGAAACGTGTAAATTGGGATTTATAGGGGAGTTAGAAAAAGTTAGTTTGTGTTTGGAACGGGAGGCGAAACGCCTCCCCTACAATGTATAATATTGTCTATTCGTAGGGGAGGGGTCTCCCCTCCCGCAATTTAAATTCAAACTATCTCC
>JAZKZP010000115.1:0-81786 GCA_045612715.1 Eubacteriales bacterium | reverse complement strand
AATCGATTTCTTCAGCAAATACGTTGATTGTGAATAATGCAGCTATAACCAAGATTAGCAAAAACAAAGAAATAAATTTAATTTTTTTCATTTTTTCACCTCAATTCAAAATGAGGTGAGGCAGAGCCCCACCTCATTTTTATTATTCGTCTTCAGTTTCTTCAAGTGTGTAAATAGTAATGTAATTACTATATTCCCACTTTTCAAGAGTTGAAATGTGACTATCTTTGTCTTCTAAATTTTCAATCGTAAATCTAACGTATTTTGCCTGACCGTCAAAATCCTCAACTGTAAAATTTTTATCCGAAGAAATATAAGAACCATCACCAATTACTTCCTTGCCTGCATCATAAAGAACGTAACCAACAGAACATTTTTTATCAAAATCAATTACAACCTTAAAACCTTCATTGATTTTTACGTAATCAGATACCAAAGAAGCATAATAATTTTCTTCATAGATACCATCGACCAATGAACCAACTGCCCAATCAGTTCTGACTTCCTTATAACCGTCATCGGTCTTCTTAGGAATCAATGAAAGAATAAGTGTTACAGCAAGTACTATAAGCAAAATAACACCGATAAATGACCAAATTCGCTTTGATCTTGAACTAAATTTTCTCATTTTTTTCTCCGCGTTTAAGCTCCGCACGAGCATTATTTTTTATTTATAAACCGTGCGCATCGGCTTATTTTTTATTTAATTCAACAGGGCGGAAGAAATTATTAATTTCAAAATCCTCCCTGATTTTCATCAATCTTTATTCAACGTCAGACACGTTTAATCCTGAAGCTTTTCGCAAATTAGCAATAAATTCTTCTTCAGATTTTAAACCTTCAACACCCAACTGGCGAAGAATATTGAAACACATCAAAGCTTCAGCAAAATAACCTGATTTTTCTTTTTTCATTAAATGAGCTGATGCACATAATGTAGCTGCATCTTCGCCCAATATTTGAATATCATTTTTGAAAAATTCAAACTCTTTTTCCGTTAATATTAATTCAATTTTGATTTTCTTGTTATGACTCATTATTCACAACCACACCTTCATACAATATGATTGTAGGTACAGGGCCCTTTTCCTTTTTCTTTTCGTCAATCGTTGCTTCAATCTTATAACGAGTTGCAGCAATAGTACAACCTGATTCAACAGGAATATTCTTCATAGCTTCACCTCGAAGAATTACCTTCCAATAAGATTTACGATAACTGTTTTCTCCTTCGAGCTTTTCAGATGTGCCACCTTCACACACCTTAACCTTTCCGTAATCAAATACTCGGAAAATTTTAATGAATGTTTTGTTTGTGCAGTAAATCATTTTTACCCTCCTATGTTTCTGCATAAATTAAAAAATCTCGTTGCGCCGAAACACAACGAGATTTAATCTCTTTTTATATTAAATTAAAAAAGCTCACGATAAAATTATCGTGAGCTAAAATTAGTTTTCGTTTAAATGTCTTCCCCACTAACGAGTTCCAATTAACCGTGAAAAAGATTCAAAGCGCTCTCGCGCCTTTTTCACTTACAAAATGGACTGTTTTGTATAATTGCACGGGTAGAAAACTTTTCAAGTTTTCACTTATTGCAATTAGTCCAAAACTGTCGGGCATTTTGTATAATTGTAAAGTGCTTAAAATATAGAGGGTTTCCCCCACTAAATCAACAAGTAACTTTGTTTTTTATTCAATTTATAGCTAGTCTCGTCCGACTTATTAGATTTTCTATAAATAGATTATCACAAAGTTATTTCTTTGTCAAGAGTTTTTTAGAATTTATACTTTTAAATTTTAAAGTTCTTATGAGCCTTAGACGTATCCAAATCTTTATTATATAATTATTAATTTCTTCAACAGCTAGATTTTATTGACTGTTGACAAATTATTATTTTTGATATATAATAATATTACCGAAAAAACAATATTTGTTTTTTGCGCCACCGATTAGAAGATGTGGCGTTTTTTTATTTATGTATATCACAAAATAAAAAAATCCACCTCAAAAAATGAGGTGGGGGAGAAGTCTATCCTAAAAGCCAGGGATTCTTCTCTGTCGTCGCGGAGTTCCCCGACGCTGCCCGGTTACATGGGGCTAGTGGCATGATCATTATAACATATGAGGTATAATATGTCAAGTATAAATAGAAGATATAGCTGTTATTACTCTCGTGAGATGTCATTTTAAAAACGTATACAAACTAAAAAATCTCTTTTTTAAGTTTATTTTCTCTTATTTATCTTAATACCATAATGGGCGCCCTGGTGTCATCTCATCATATTCAAGTCCAATTGGACAGCAAATAAATGATTCAATTCCCTCTCTAGCTAATAATTCTTTAGCATCCTGTGCATAAAGTAGATTTGGAAACGCGCCAAAAACCGCAGGTCCGCTCCCGCTAATCATAGCTATTTTTGCCTCATTTTCATACATTATTTTCTTGATTTTTTTTGTATTTTCGTCATTCTCATATAAATCTTCAAAAATATTAAACATAAGTTTAAATCCTTCTCGGCATTTACCCACACTAAATGCACCAAACAAATCACCGTAATTTTTACCACACTGATAATTTATAAAATTATTATATTTTTCATCAAGCATACGATATTGCTCAGCAGTGGATTCTTTGTTACTTCCACAAGCTATCAAAATGTGATAAGCTTGAATACCGTTCATAGAAAAAGTAACATCACCTTTATTTTTGCAGACTTGTGTACCTCCAAATATACAAAACGGCACATCCGATCCTATTTCCATTCCAATTTTGCAAAGTTCATCTCTTGTAAAGGGTTTTCCATATAAATAGTTTAATCCTCTAAGAACTGCCGCCGCGTCAGCGCTGCCTCCGGCTAAGCCTGCCGCCATAGGAATATTTTTAACAATGGTAATATCTGCGCCACTGTTTGGAACAAAATCAAGCTTTTCGTAAAATTTTAAAGCAGCTTTATATGCTATGTTTTTATCTTGAGGTAAATCTATATCCGAATTAATAACTTTAACAGTAATATTTTTGCTCATATTTAATGTTATATCAACCTCATCATATAAGCTCACAATCTGCATTATTGTCAATATATCATGAAATCCATCATCTCTTTTGTTCATAATATCGAGATATAAATTAATCTTTGCATATGCTTTTTCGGTAACTGAAAACATATATTCCTCCAATAACGATAATTACATAATATAATAACATAAAAATCATAAATTTTCAATAGAAACAATCGAATATCTCTTGACTAAATCAGTATTTTTATTTATAATATATATATAAATATACTTATTACTTTAGGAAAGGAGATTTTTATGAGTGAACATATTTCAACTTACAAAAAAACTATTATTACAACTCTTATTATAGTTGCTATAATTATCGTTGGAATTTTGTTGATATTGGGATTGATCACCGGTCAAATAAGTCGCTTTTTTAATGATTTTACGGAAATCACTGCTCCGATAACATTTGGTTTTATTATTGCATATTTGTCAAATCCAATAGTTACTTTCTTTGAAAAATATATTTATTCTTGGATTCGTAATTTCAAGATCAAAAGGTTTATATCAATATTTACAACAATTTTATTGATATTACTTTTTATTACAACAATACTTGTTATCCTTATACCAAGTTTAATTAACACATTGCTATCTTTTTGGAATACTTATATTGTAAATTATGAGGATTCTATCAGAGGTATGGTCTTAACAATTAATTCCACTTTAGATAAAATATCTTTTATTAATTCTGCAGATCGTTTAAATCCTGAAAACATAATCGATTGGATACAAGTAAAATTTCCTTTGATTGACGATATTGTTAATGGTGATATTGCAAGCATATTACCTAATGTGTCGGGTTCTATTTCTCAAAATATAACTGCAATAACTGATTATGCACTTAGCCTTGGAATTTCGGTTTTCAACATAATTAAAAATATCTTGCTTGGTATTTTCATTGCATTCTATATGTTAATGTCTAAAGAACGCTGCAAGGCTTATATCAGAAGATTTTTAAACAGCTTCCTTTCCCCTAAAAAAGTTCGTTCTGTAATAAGATTTGGAAAACTTTTGGATAGATCTTTCGGTGGATTTATTGAAGGACAATTGCTTGATGCCATAGTTGTTGGAGTTATATCATATATAACATTTATAATTTTTGGATTACCAATTCCCCACTTACTTGCAACAATAATTGCAGTTACCAATGTAATACCAATTTTTGGTCCATTTATCGGTGGAATTCCAGCTGCGTTTTTAGTACTCTTAACCGCGCCAGAAAAAACCATTTTGTTTGTTATATTGATAGTTGTTATTCAACAAATAGATGGTAACATTATTTGTCCTCATATTTTAGGAGATAAGATTAATATCAGTTCGCTTGCAACGATCATAGCAATAATTACTATGGGTGGTCTATTTGGTATAGCAGGTATGATTATTGGTGTGCCTATATTTGCCGTGGCAATTCACATAATCAATAACTATACTATGAATGCTTTGCGTAAAAAAGGACTTGAAACCTCTCTTCAGAATTATCATGTAGGCGATTTAGAACAACTAGAAACGACACAGCAGTCAGTAACAAAGCTAAAAAAATTAATTAAAAAAACTAATAAAACAAAGAAAAAGTCAGTTGAAAATAAAAACAATAAGGAGAATACAAATGTCTAATATCACTTATACAACTAAAGGAACATGCTCAAGAGAAATTCATATAGTAGTCGATGATAATGGTATTATCGAAAGCGTAAAATTTGTTGGCGGTTGCTCCGGTAACACACAGGGGGTTGCTGCTCTCGTTGTAGGTATGCATATTGATGAAGCTATCAGAAGACTTGATGGAATCAAATGTGGCCCAAGATCTACTTCTTGTCCCGATCAGTTGGCAAATGCTCTTAAAAATTATAAAAATCAATAATTAGTTTAGAAAGGAAAAACTATGGAATTCTATAATAAAGAATATCAAAAATGGTTAGACTCTTCCCTCCTTTCTCAAGAAGAAAAAAACGAGCTTATTCAAATTTCAGCTAACGAAAATGAAATCAAAGAACGTTTTTATTCTTCTCTTGAATTTGGCACTGCCGGTTTGCGTGGCAAAATGAGAATGGGCACCAATGCTATGAACAGATTTACCGTAGCACAAGCCACACAAGGACTTGCCAATTTGATCATTAAAGAGGGTCGTGCTTTTGACGGTGTTGTAATCGCTTATGACTCAAGAAACAATTCTGAACTTTTTGCTAAGGTATCTGCTAATGTATTAGCAGCTAACGGAATTAAAACATATATATTTGATGAATTACGTCCCACACCTGAGCTTTCTTTTGCTTTGCGTGAATTAAAATGCGTTGCAGGTATTAATATCACTGCATCACATAATCCCAAAGAATATAACGGTTATAAAGCTTATTGGGAAGATGGTGCGCAGCTTCCTCCTGAACACGCCAAAACTGTATCCGCGGAAATTGATAAAATTGACTTGTTTAATGATATTAAATACGTTGATTTTGATAACTCAGTTGAAAATGGCAGCATCATTATTCTTGATCAAGAAATGGATGAGAAATATCTTGCGGCTGTAATGAAACAGCTTGTAAATCCTGATGCTATTACAAAAGTGTCTGATGACCTTAAAATAGTTTATTCTCCCTTGCATGGTACAGGTTATAGATTGATACCCGATATACTCTCTCGTTGCGGTGTTGAGCATTTATATGTTGTTCCTGAGCAAATGGAGATAAACGGTGATTTCCCTACCGTCGCAAAACCCAATCCCGAATATCCTGAGGTGTTTGAACTTGGTGTTGAAATTGCTAACAATGTAGGAAGTACTCTTGTAATTGCTACCGACCCCGATGCCGATCGCGTTGGAGTTGTGACTAAAAACAATATGGGTGAATTCGTTACTATATCCGGCAATCAAATGGGTGCACTTCTTATAGACTATATTATCACAGCCTATGAGGAAACTGGCACAATGCCAAACAACCCTTATGCAGTTAAAACTATAGTTTCAACCGAACTTGTCGCTAAAATTTGCCAGGCTCATAATGTTAAACTTCACAATGTTCTTACAGGCTTTAAATTTATAGGTGAAGTAATCAAAAACTATGAACAATCAGGAGCGGATGCTGCATATCTCTTTGGTTTTGAAGAAAGTTATGGCTATCTTAAAGGTACTTATGCAAGAGATAAGGATGCTGTTGTTGCAACAATGCTTATTTGCGAAATGACTGCTTTCTATCACGCTAAGGGTATGACGTTGTTTGATGCTTTAAATGGTTTGTATGAAAAGTATGGATATTATCTTGAGGCTAACCAAGAGCTCTATATGCAAGGAATTGACGGCAAAGAAAAGATGGCTAAATTAATGGATACATTGAGAAACAATGCTCCTGATTCTATAGCAAATAATTCTATTGTTGAAATTGGCGACTATCTTAAGGCAACTATTACTAATAAGCTTTCAGGAGAATCAGTATCAACCAATCTTCCCGCTTCTAACGTAATTTCATTTAAAATGGCAAACGGTGACGTTATTATAGCTCGTCCCTCCGGTACTGAACCGAAAATCAAATTTTATTATTTGCTTTCTGGTGAAAGCAAAGAAGAAATGAATGTAAATCTTGATGCTTATAAATCATTTATAAATCAATTCGTATAATAATTAAACTCCGTAGTTATCTACGGAGTTTTTTATATAAAAATTTTTGTTATTTGTTTACCAATAAACGCATTTTCTAAAGAGATTTCAATCAAATCAAAATCAGCAACTAATGAATGAGGCTTATTTATCGGATCATCTTGAATCATCGGTGTAAAATAGATATTTTTTCTGGAAAGGAGTGTAGCTATATTTTTAAGATTAGCTGATAATCCATCATTTGTTGCCAAAGTAATAATCAACGGTCTATTATTTCTCAAATGAGCCTTTGATGCCATACAAACCGATGTGTCAGTTATCCCATTAGCAATTTTGGATAATGTATTTCCCGTACAAGGAGCTATAATTAAAGCATCTAATTTTATACTTGGTCCAAGTGGCTCTGCTTCTTCAATCGTGTGTATTATTTCTCTGCCACAAATATTGCTAATTTGCTCTCTAATTCTTCTTGCATCCCCAAAACGAGTGCTTATACTATAAGCATTTTCGCTCATTATTGGCAATATATCGTTTCCATTTTCTGCTAATTTTTTCATAATCTCTATAGATTTACCTATTGTACAAAACGATCCCGTAAATGCATATCCTATCAAAATTAGTCCCCCTATTGATTAATATAATCTATTATTGTTTTTGCAATTATCTCGCCCGCGCTTTGAGGTGCATAACGTCCTGGAATACCGGATTCCCGAAAATATTTCAAATTATACTTTTTCGCTAAAGATGCATCCATCCCAAAAGGATATGATGCTATATCAATTATGAGAGTATCATTGCTTAATTTTTGAACAAAATTTTCATCCATTATCCAATACGGTATTGTATTAAAAATAATATCATATTTGTTATCTATTAAGTTTAAATTACTCTCATTACCAAATATTTTAATTTTAAAGCCATCAAATCCAGATAGTTTGCTCCACGTATAGTCTGAATCCTTACGTGCGCAAACCGTAATTTTGGCTCCTTGTAGGTGCAATAAATAAGCCAATAGCTTTCCAATTCTTCCAAATCCTAAAATTGCTATATTGGATGAATGAATACTTCGATCAAACCTTTGTTTGGCATAATATATTCCCCCCTCTGCAGATAGTAAGGCATTACTTATCTGAAATGATTCGACTTCAAAGTAATCTACATAACTACAGTTATGTAGCAAAATACTATCTCTTATAGAATTTGGAATGTTCCCCCCAAACACTAAACACCCTTCATTGAAAAAAGATAAAATATCTTCTGGCTTGATTGAACTATTATCATTCATATTTAAATACATATCTTTATTAAATAAAGGAATTGGCAATCCTATTATTGATGCACTATTTATCTTTTTTTGCATATTATCGTCCAGGGTAAAATTCAAAAATATTTCTGCGTCTATTTTATTTTTACGCAGAAAATCACATGCATATTTTTGTCTTAAATCCCCACCTAAAAATAGTGCTTGCATATTTCACCTTCTTTCTTTTATTATGAGTATATTGAAAAAGAAACGATAAGGTTACAAAAAAACACATTCAGATAGTTCTGAATGTGTTTTTAACTATTTATACAATATCAACCAACTGTTCGTATTCCTCAATACTGGTTTCACCACTCAATATTCTTTCTCGTGTGTTTTTTAATACTGTCGGCATATTTTTCTCTACAGCAGTAGCAATTTTATCGCTTGTAAAATCATCCGACATAATTATTTCTTTTATTTCATCAGTTAGTACCATTATTTCAAAAATGCCCATTCTACCATGATATCCTGTATTATTGCAGTACTGACACCCTATTGGCTCGAATATTTTAATAGGCGCAGTTAAATTTAATAATTGCATTTCTGTTGGTGTTGTAATTTTAGAAGTCTTACATTTAGGACATAGCTTTCTAACCAAACGCTGTGAAATTGCGCCTAGCAAAGAATCCGCCACTAAATATTTTGGAATTCCCATATTTATCAATCTAGCAACAACACTCGCTGCGTCATTGGTATGTATTGAAGATAATACAAGATGTCCCGTAATAGCTGCTCTTGTGGCTATTTGAGCAGTTTCTTCATCTCTTATCTCACCAATCATTATTATATTAGGATCTTGACGTAAAAAGCTCCTTAATGCAGTAGCAAAAGTCAAATTGGCTTTAGGATTAACCTGAACCTGATTTATACCTACTATTTCGTTTTCAACAGGATCTTCTATTGTCATAATATTGGTATCCTCATTTGCCAAATATCTCAAGAAAGTATAAAGCGTTGTGGATTTTCCACTTCCAGTAGGACCGGTTAACAAAATAATCCCGTGCGTTCGAGTAATCATAGAAATAATTAATTCTTTTTGCTCATCAGAGAAACCCAATGAGGATATATCACTTGATGTAAAATCATGACTATATATACGAATAACTATTTTTTCACCGTGAATAGTTGGGATAGTAGATACACGCAAATCGTAATCAGTAGAATCCTTACTATACCTGATTTTTCCATCTTGAGGAATACGTCTTTCAGCTATATTCATTTCTGCCATTATTTTAAATCGCGCAAGTATAGCAGGATATCTCTCCAAAGATAGCTCCTCAATTCTTTTGAGTTTACCATCAATCCTATATCTTATAATGATAAATTTATTAAATGGCTCGATATGAATATCACTTGCGCCTTTTGATATTGCATCCAGCAATAAAGAATCACAGAATTGTATAGCAGGAGCATCAGAAAAATTAACATCAATCCCTTCAAGCTTATGTTCGTTTTTATTTATCGGTTTATTAAATTTCATATTTCCTCCTAAATAGCATTCATCATTGATATCATAGGAACTAAAACAGACATAACAACAAAATACACTATAGCACCCAATATAATAATTGATATTGGTTCAACTAAAGCAACTGCCTTGGCTATTGAGCTTTCTACTTGAGTATCAAAATAAGTAACGGTGCTTTTAAGAACTTCTTCTAAATTTCCGCTATTTTCACCTACGCTAATCATTTCGATAAGCATTTGAGGAAACAAGTGAGTATCCTCAAGTGAATCAGATATTCTCTTTCCGTGTCTAACTTCGTCAATCGCATGTAAGAATTTTCTTTCAAAAAAATTATTTCCAAGCATTTTACTCAAATTTTCGAGAATGTCAATCATATTCATACCGCTTCCTAAAAGTATCAAAAACGCTTTTGAAAACCTAGCAGTCAATAAATTTCGTTCAATTTTTGAAATAACAGGAACTTTGAATTTTAATACGTCCTTTACATATTTGCCTCTTTCGGTATTAAAAAACAGCATCATTAATATGATTATTGCTATAGCAACTATAATAATGTATAAAATATTATTTTGTATAAATTTAGCTATGTTAAGCACAGTTACAGTTATTTGTGGAACCTCACCACCAAGTTGAATAATAGTTGACTCAAATTGAGGCAAAACAAACATACACAGGAAAATAATAACAAAGAATATCATACATACAAGCAACGTGGGATAAACCATTGCAGATGACACTTTTTTCTTTATTTTGCGATCATTTTCATAATAATCAGCCATACTTGTCATAATTTCATCAAGTGTTCCACTAACTTCACCAATGGCAACCATATTTATAAAATATCTCGGGAATACTTGAGGGAATTTAGCAAAAGCTGCAGATAATAATACGCCTGAATTTATATCTTGCTCAACTGATAAAATAACATTTTTAAATGATTTACCATACTTTTGTTTTCCAAAATTATGTAAACAATCACTTATTGGAATGCCTGCCTTTAACATTACGGCAAATTGGCGAAAAAACATAATAACATCATTAAAATTCACATTATTATATTGCATTAATAATCACCTCCCAATAAAATTTCAAAATTGAATCTCCATATATAGCCATAAGCCCTATGCCAAGCAGTAAATATGGGGCAAACGCTATCTCATTTTCTCTATTTGATTTATCTTTTTTTATTTTAATTAGTTCTATTACAGCTCCCAATGATGTTGCAGTAATTATTGATAACAGCAAAGGCAAAACTCCTAATAAAAATCCTGCTATGCCGACGAGATATACGTCTCCTGTTCCTAAGGCATCCTTTTTTAGTACAATTTTTGAAATAATCTTGATTAAAAAGAAGAAGACAAAACCAAAAATCATACCAAACATATGCGACCAAATATCAAAATTAAAAACAATAACACGATATATAACAATAAAGATTGATAAAATCGCAAACAAAACTAATGTTATATCATAAATCTCGTGAGTTTCATAATCAATTGCTGAGATAACAACAAATAGAAAGATCAATAGCATCAATGCTATTACTATTGGCAGTGTTTTAACTGTATCTCCATATTTCAAATAAGTTAAAACGAATCCTAAACCACCTATAATTTCAAAAATAAATGAAAAAACTCCGATTTTTGAGTTGCAATATCTACATTTACCTCCTAGCAACACCCAAGACAAAACGGGAATGTTATCATAGAATTTTATGGATTTTTTACAGTAAGGACAAAATGAGTTGGGCTTGACAAGAGATATTCCTTTAGGAACACGATAAGCGATAACTCCTGCAAAGCTTGCAAAGGAAGCTCCCAACATAAATGATAAGATGGCAAAAATCATTTTATATACTAGCATCGTATATTTCTCCAATCATATATTGATTTAAAGCCTGTTCTGAAAGATTTTGCAAATCACCTCTTGCAGCCAACATATATCTCATCAAAATGGTAAATGCAGATGTTACGGTCATTGTCATAATAAAAATCACTATTATGACTATTGCCAAAACATAACCTTTTTTCTTTTTGTTATACTTTTTCATTGGTTATTCCCTTTCTTATTTGACAACGGAATATTTTCTACATATATCTTGTTTTCGGTTGAAGAAATAGATAATATTGTATCATTAGAAAATTCTATCTTATATTTTTCTTCACCTTCATCAGCTATTTGAAAATTCGAATTAAAATATCCAATATTCTCTTGTTTTTCATCTTGAAAATACTCTTTTGCCCATCCAGCTCCGCATTTTTCATAATAAACCTTCATATCATTACATACCATTTCAAGTTTAGTATATTCTTCCTGTTGATTAACAACCTTTTTCATTAATATAATAGAGGATAACAATGCAAATGATATTATAGAAAATACTGATATAGCCACTAAAACCTCAATTAGAGTTAAGCCCTTTCTAGATTTCTTCATAGACTCACCCCATTTTCTTTATCAATAATTCCTACAACAAATTCAAATTCCACACCGCTGTGAAACTTCATATAGCACTTGACAACATTAGAGTCAGTATTTCTAGATATTTCAAATTCCTCTAAGCCTGTATCATAAAAAATAACTTCTCCCGATTTATGAATCAAATCTGAGGATTCAGTAATAATATAATTTTCATACACCTCAACATTATTATCTTCATTATTTAAATCAACTGTTAAATCATTGATATCTATACTTCTAAAATATTTTTCAATGTTTTTTGCAATCTCAATTTCTTCGGCTCTTTGAATAAAATCACCTACAGTAGTTGTTATATATATCATAGTACCCGCAAGCACGGTCAACAATAATGTTGATACTAAAATAACTACCAGCACTTCTACTAAAGTGAATCCCCTTCTTTTTTCAACCATAAGCATTCCCCTCTAAAATACAAACAGCGAGGAGATGACCTTGTCATCACCTCGCCATTTTCTGTAGATTATTATACCATTGGTATCAAATTTTGTCAATATTTAATTATGATAATATATCTTGGGTTCAAATATCATTTTATATGAAATAAGTTGGGGCAAATCAAGATTTTCTTTATGCATATCTACTGCACTAATTTGAAAATTAGTATAAGTTTTATAATAATATATACCTTTATCAGTATTACAACAGCTCGTGTATTGCGTACGTTCATAATTATGCCCAACCTTAACACATCCCTCTACTTGCTCTACTGCACCAAGTATATGGAAAAACTGAGATACACATTCTTCTTCGGAATCTAAAACAACTGAATTTAATTTTGTAAAGACTCCCCTTATAAATCTTGATGCTGATGATAAATCTCCGGGCAGGCCTATCCCCCCCATTCCTTTACTATAAGTTAAAAGCTTTATTTGTTCGGAAAATTCATTTCGTGGCTCTAAACTTGAAATATTTATATAGTTGTTTAAATTAACAATATGATAATCAAATGGTGGGTTATTGGTTAACACTCCAACTTCATTTTTATGAATTTTCATACCATCTCGCATAAACTCAACGGTAATGCTATCATTCTTATCTGAAATTAACCAATGCAATTCAGGACTTGGCATATCATCTCGAAATTTAATATCAATTATAGCAATATCATTTAATAAACGCACACTTTCGTCTACAGTTTTACACTTACTTAAAATGTATGGAATTAACTCATACGGTGCCAAATTAATTCTGCCAATTTGAAATGTTGAATAATAAATAGTGTTTCCAACAAAATTTAACCCAGCCATACTCAACCCATATTCATTCGTTGCATCATAATATAATGGATATCCGTCGATAACTGTTGACGTACCAATAATCGCAAAATGTCGGCGCTCAATTTCACCCGAATTATATTTTAAAATATAATTTCTTGGTGTTATCGTAATGCTTTCATTATAACGATATTCAAGATCTAAGTTCCTACCAAAATAATGATTAATTCCTTTAAAACTAATAGCTGTGCACATATAATCACTTCCTTTTTGTTATGATTATTACCACAATTGAATAAAAAAACACAAGGGCGGTAAAACCGCCCTTGTATTTATGTTTTTTTGTCAAACTTGTTTGCACACTTTACACAAGTAATTGTAATTTTTCCTCTACCCTTGGGAACACGAAGCCAAGTTTTGCATTTTGGACAACGATAAAACTTATGTGTTTTTCTCTGCTTCCATCTGGTCTTGGTCATATTCACCATACCAAGATACCTTTTATTTTCATTCACTCTTTTATACACGTTTTTAGAAAGTATTCTAAAATAAGCATATCCCATCAAAAACCAAGTAATAAGTGACAAAATTACTTTTACTATACCACGTGGCCAAAAACCGTAAATAAAGAAAACAACAATCGATAAAATAAGACTCAATTTTGCTAAATCATCAAAACCATTTCTTCCATACAAAAATGATCTTATTTTTCCGACCAATCTCATCAAAAAATTTCTCATATTATCACTCTTTCTATTATTCGGTTCTAAGAGCTATAACGGGATCTTTATTAGAAGCTGTCTTGGATGGGAACAAGCCTGCAACGAACGTAAGCACCATACTAATTACCACAAGAACAACTGCAGGTGCAGGCTCAAGAACAGCCTGAAGATTTGCAATACTGGTATAGTGATAAAGAATAATATTAATCACAACAATCAAACCAAGTGAACATATAATACCAATCAAGCCTGCAACAAATCCTACAAACAAGGTTTCGGCATTAAATACTCTCGCTATATCACGCTTGGATGCACCAATTGCACGAAGAATACCGATTTCCTTTGTTCTTTCAAGAACCGAAATGTAAGTAATAATACCAATCATAATTGAAGAAACCACCAAAGAAATAGCAACAAATGCAATCAATACATATGATATTGCATCTATTATTGTAGTTACAGAGCTCATAAGAATAGCAACTGTATCTGAATAAATAATTTTATCATCTTCACCTTGCTGGCTATTATATTCAGCAATAATTGCGTTTATACGTTCTTTGGCTTCAAAATCCTTGGGATAAATGGATATTGAAGTAGGATTATCTATATCAATATAACCAAGTGCCTTAAGATTGCCCTCATAGGTGTTTTCAGTAATTCTATCCTCATTTAATTTCTTAATAATCATATTCATCAATGACTCAGCATTGGTTGGAACATATTGTGTTATTATATCCTTTAAATAAGGCATATTAAGCTCTTCAATTATCGCATCGAGAATAAAGGTTGTATCTATACCTGGGTATTTTTGAATCAATTCTTTTATAATTGGGAAGCTATCCATAGTATATCCCTCAGAATCAAATCTAACACCTGTGAAAAGGTCCACATCTTTATTATTCAACTGTGCTTTTACTACATCACTTTTATTTGCTTTAGATATTATTTCCTCTTTAAGAGAAGTTAAATAACCAATAGTACCAATATTTGACATTCCCATTCCCTCTTCAGTAGGACGAAGGATACCAACAATTTTGAGGTCCATGGCATCTTCAAGGCGCTGATTTAATATATCATTATCAGCTTTATAATCAGTATTGAGTTTTTTGATAGTATCACCTTCAAGCACATAATGATCACTATCCAAAAGAACCTTAAATTCAAAATTATAAATTTCTTCAAATGTATAGTCAGTTGCAGGAATATCAAAATCAACTTTTGTACCATTTATTTGCGCCTTAATTGCTGCTTCCATATATTCTTGAATTTCAGCAAAATCGCGAATTCCAAGAACGTAAAGAGTATAGTCGGAAATCTGATTATTTTCATCAACGATTAAAACAATTTCATTGGTGCCTTCAGGGTATCTACCGTCAACCAATTCATATTCATTCTTTAAATGATCAATAGTGCCAACTAATTCAGTCCAGCCGTTAAAGTTACCCATACCACCGGACAAAGCGCTCATACTGGTCATCATATCCTTTGACGTGCCTGTTACACCCATACTATCATACATTTGTTCCATTCCGTTAGAACTGTTTTTATAAGTTCCGTCTTCTTGCTTAAGATACATATTGAAGTTGGGTGAATATTCATATTTTATGTCTGTACAAAGGTCGTGAATTTCAGAATTTTTATCAAGGAATTCTTTGAATTTCTTAAGGTTATTTGTAGCTACAGAATTGCTCATCATAGAGAGCATCTGTCCCATTATCTGACTTGAATAAATCTTATTAGGATCCCTCTTTTGATTTTGGGCATTATTTGCAGCCTGCATCATTGAAGACATCATTGCAGTAGGATCCATTGCATTTTGCTGAATTTGCAACGGATACGATGACATTGTTGTTTCTTCAATAGATTTAATATAGGCATCAACGCCTGTAGAAACCGCCAAAATTAAAGCAATTCCTATAATACCAATTGAGCCTGCAAATGAAGTTAAAAATGTTCTTCCCTTTTTTGTCATCAAGTTATTAAATGACAGGGACATCGCTGTCCAAAAAGACATAGATGATTTTTTCTTCTTTTGGATGGATTCTCGTTTGCTTTGATATTCAATCCACTCTTCTTGTTCCATCTTACCATCATATGGATTAGAGTCACCAACAAGATTACCATCGCGAAGATTAATAATTCTTGTTGAGTATTGCTCTGCAAGCTCTGGATTATGAGTTACCATAATCACAAGACGATCTTTAGCAATTTCCTTCAAAAGATCCATAACCTGAACACTTGTTTCAGAGTCAAGTGCACCTGTCGGCTCATCAGCAAGCAAAATATCCGGATTATTAATCAATGCACGAGCAATAGCTACTCTCTGCATCTGACCACCTGAAAGCTGATTGGGGCGTTTATTCATTTGTGAACGAAGTCCCACTTTATCAAGAGCCTGAACTGCTCTTTTTCTTCTTTCATTTTTTGAAATACCGCTAAGAGTTAAGGCAAGCTCAACATTTGCCAAAACTGTTTGGTGTGAAATAAGATTATAGCTTTGAAATATAAAACCTACAGAATGATTTCTATAAGTATCCCAATCCGAGTCTGTATAATCTTTAGTTGAAATATTGTTGATTACTAAATCACCGCTAGTATACTGATCAAGACCACCCACAATATTTAATAATGTAGTCTTTCCACAGCCAGATTGACCAAGTATTGATACAAACTCATTTTCACGGAATTTAATACTAATACCCTTCAAGGCATGAACAGCAGATTCATCTTTGCCGTACGTCTTTTTTATGTTTATAAGTTCTAACATTTTGCACCTACTTTTTTATTTTTATCTATTGTAAATATTACTATAAAAACCTTAAAAATTCCTTAAAATATAACAATGTGTCAAAATGCTTAAAAATATTTTATTTTTTTGTTACATAGTCACAAAAATAACAATATATTGATTTTTCTATTGACTTTACCACAATATATAGTTATAATTATACTGTCGAAATTTAGTTCATTTTTAGTATAGATTTATTTTTTAAGGAGGTAAATATGAAAATTATTAAAAGAAATGGTTCAGAAGTGATTTTTGATCCCAACAAAATTATCGTTGCCATCACTAAAGCCAACGATAGCGTTGTTCCCAGCGCTAGAATGACAGATATACAAATAAAAAGAATAGCCGAAGATGTTGAGATGGCAGCCGCTCACATGAATCGTTCATTGAATGTAGAAGAAATTCAAGATATGGTTGAAGACCAAATTATGAATCAGCGTGCCTTTGATGTAGCAAGACGATATATTACATACCGATATACTCGCGCTCTTATAAGAAAATCAAATACAACAGACGAACAAATTCTCAGCTTGATTGAATGCAATAATGAAGAAGTAAAACAGGAAAACTCCAATAAAAATCCAACTGTTAACAGTGTTCAGCGAGACTATATGGCTGGTGAAGTAAGCAAGGATATCACAAAAAGAATATTGCTCCCTGCAGAAATCGTTGAAGCTC
Source organism: Eubacteriales bacterium (assembly GCA_045612715.1). Lineage (GTDB taxonomy): Bacteria > Bacillota > Clostridia > Oscillospirales > CAG-272 > RGIG4608. The sequence goes on along the minus strand of JAZKZP010000115.1, from coordinate 64,478 downwards.
ATGAAAAAGGAATTATTCATTTCCACGATTCCGACTATTTTGCCCAGCATATGCACAACTGTGATTTGGTAAATCTTGAGGATATGCTCCAAAACGGAACGGTTATCAGCGGAACAATGATTGAAAAACCACATAGTTTTTCTACTGCGTGTAATATCGCAACGCAAATTATAGCTCAGGTGGCTTCTTGTCAATATGGTGGTCAAAGTATAAGTTTGACACACCTAGCACCATTTGTTGATATCAGCAGAAAAAAAATAAGAGTTAAAGTCGAAAAAGAACTTAAAACAATAAATCCGGATGTTACTATTGAAGATATAGATAGAATAACTGAAGAACGCCTTCTTGAAGAAATAAGAAGCGGTGTTCAAACGATCCAATATCAGGTAGTTACATTGATGACAACTAACGGACAAGCACCATTTGTTACAGTATTTATGTATCTTAATGAAGCAAAAAATGAGCGCGAAAAGAAAGACCTTGCTATAATTATTGAAGAAACGCTCAAGCAAAGATATAAGGGAGTAAAGAATGAAAAAGGTGTTTGGGTAACACCCGCTTTTCCGAAACTAATTTATGTTCTTGAGGAAGATAATATTCACGAAGATAGCCCATATTACTATTTGACCAAACTTGCTGCTAAATGCACAGCTAAAAGAATGGTTCCTGACTATATTTCGGAAAAGATTATGCTTCAAAATAAGATTGACAAAAATGGAGATGGTCACTGCTATACTTGTATGGGATGCAGAAGCTTCTTAACTCCATTTATTGATGAAAATGGTCAACCGAAATATTATGGAAGATTCAACCAAGGCGTCGTAACTGTTAATCTTGTTGATATCGGTCTTTCTGCAGAAGGAGATATGGATAAATTTTGGGAAATTTTTGACGAAAGAATGGAAATTTGTCACAAAGCACTTCAGTGCCGTCACGAAAGACTCACAGGAACCGTATCAGATGCCGCACCAATTCTTTGGCAACACGGCGCCCTTCTTCGACTCAAAAAAGGTGAAGTAATTGACAAATATCTTCACGGGGGATATTCTACATTATCTCTTGGATATGCAGGTCTTTGGGAATGTGTTCTTTCCTTGAATGAAAAAAAATTAACTGAACCTGAAGGCGAAAAGCTTGGACTTGAAATTATGAAAAAGCTTAATGAATATACTGCAAAATGGAAAGCTGAAGAATGTATTGACTATTCTCTTTACGGCACACCACTTGAAAGCACTACTTATAAGTTTGCTAAATGTTTGCAAAAACGTTTTGGTATACGCAAAGGAATTACAGATAAAACTTACATCACCAATAGCTATCATATTCATGTTACTGAAGAAATTGATGCTTTCAAAAAGCTCGCTATAGAATCCAAATTCCAAGCGCTTTCTCCAGGTGGTGCTATTTCATATGTTGAAGTTCCCAATATGCAGAATAATATTGATGCAGTTCTTTCGGTTATGAAATTTATTTATAACAATATTATGTATGCTGAACTTAACACGAAGAGTGACTATTGTCAGCTTTGCGGTTTTGACGGAGAAATCGAAGTAGTTGACATTGAGGGTAAACTTGTTTGGCAATGTCCAAACTGTGGTAATACAGATCAAGCCACTATGAATGTTGCAAGACGTACTTGTGGATATATCGGCACACAGTATTGGAATCAAGGAAGAACACAAGAAATAAAAGAAAGAGTTCTTCATCTTTAATTAAAAAATTCAATCCCTTGCATTTTTGCAAGGGATTGTTAATCAAAGGATATAATATGAACTATGCACTTATTCGTGAAAACGATATAGCTAATGGACCTGGTGTCAGAACTTCTCTTTTTGTTAGTGGTTGCAGGCATCACTGTAAAGGATGCTTTAATCCTGAAACTTGGAATTTTAGTTATGGAGAATTATTTACACAAAAAGAAATTGATTATATCATTGCTGCAACTGAACCATCATTTGTTGATGGCTTAACATTGCTCGGTGGTGAGCCATTTGAACCGGAAAATCAATCTTCTCTTATAGAACTTTTAAAACAGTTCAAAACGCGCTTGCCTAACAAAAGTATTTGGTGCTATACAGGATTCAACTTTGAAAACGATTTGCTACCCAAAGCAAATGAAAAAGCTGAAAACGTTGCTGAACTGCTTTCGTACATCGACGTTTTAGTTGATGGTAAATTCGTAGAAGAATTAAAAAGCTCAGCTTTACTGTTTAGGGGCTCATCCAATCAAAACATAATCGACGTCCATAAATCTCTTAAAGAAAATAAAATGGTTTTATTAAGTGGAAAATGGGAAAGAACAATGGGTAGCGGCGATATTTATGAATAATAAAAAAACAGCTCAATCACAAGATTGAGCTGTTTTATATTTAAATTAGATGAATTTTTTCATTACGTCAGACACATTTTCTTCAGGCAAAGAAGATGTGAGAACAACGTTAACATTACTCTTAAGAGCAAGTGCTTCGATTTCAAGCAAGAATTTTTCAAATGCAGGAACATCCTCATTGCAAATCTTCAAGCAAGAATCAACAAAGATATCAGTAACGTCATAGTTGCTAGCCAAAATACCTGCAACAAATCCAAAGAGTGACTGTGCATCAGTAACTAAATATTCAACTGTATCTATAAGTCTAACTTGACTATTAACATCATAACGCAATTTATTGCCCTTTTCGATGCAAACTACGCATCCCTTTGTATCGTTCTGCGCCTGGTTTACCATTTCGATAAGAGTTTTTGTTTTACCTGTACCTTTAACGCCAATTATCAATTTCACCATAATAAAATTACCTCCAAGAGTTACTTAAAGCAATATGCTTCTTTATGTATTAATTATACACTAAGCTTTTAAAAAAAGCAAGTAGTTTTTATAAAAAATTAACTAAAAAAGTGCACAAAATTGATAAAAATTCAAAGATTAAATAATTCTTGCTTCAAGTTCTTTTCTGCGTTCCTCATAACCAGGCTTGCCAAGCATAGCAAACATATTATTTTTGTATTCTTCAACACCGGGTTGGTCAAAAGGATTAACGCCAAGAAGGTATCCAGACATTGCACAAGCAAGTTCAAAGAAGTAAATAAGATAGCCCAAGCAATATGCATTTCTTTCTGCGATTTCAATATGGATATTGGGTACATCACCATCAATGTGAGCAAGCTGAGTTGCTCTCATAGCTGTCTGTTTGAGCTCATTAATATCACGACCTGCAAGGAAGTTAAGTCCATCTATATTAGCTTCATCATAAGGAATTTCAAATGTACTCTTTGTATCATGAACAGAAAGAACTGTTTCAAACAACATCTTTTCGCCCTGCTGGATATACTGACCGAGTGAATGCAAATCTGTTGAGAAAATAAGAGATGACGGGAAAATGCCCTTTCCATCTTTACCTTCACTCTCGCCATAGAGCTGCTTCCACCATTCTTGAAGTGTAGCTGTAAAAGGCTCATAGCCAACAAGTATTTCGAGATGTTTACCCTTGCGGTAAAGAATGTTTCTCATAGCTGCATATTTATATGCGTCGTTCTTGCGAAGATCAGGATCAGAATATGCAACTCTCGCTGCATTTGCACCCTCCATAAGAGTATCAATATCAATTCCTGCAACAGCTACTGGCAAAAGTCCTACAGCAGTTAAAACTGAGAATCTTCCACCAACGTCATCGGGAATAACAAAAGTTTCATATCCACGCTGAGTAGCAAATGATTTAAGTGTACCACGTTCTTTATCAGTAGTAACATAGATTCTTCTATTAGCTTCTTCAACACCATATTTCTTTTCCAAGAAAGCACGAAGAATTCTAAACGCAACCGCAGGCTCAGTTGTTGTACCCGATTTTGAAATTACATTGATGCAAACATTCTTATGTTCGCAAATATAGAGCAATTCATTAAGATATGCCGCACTAATATTACAGCCTGCATAGTAAATTGAAGGCACGTTGCCTTTGGCTTCATTATGATTTATAGCACTAAGAAATTCTATAATAGCTTTAGTACCGAGATAAGAACCACCGATACCTATTACGATAAATGCATCGCAATCTTTTTGAATTCTTTTAGCTGCATTTTTAATTCTTGCAAATTCTTCCTTATCATAATTTTCAGGAAGATCCATCCAACCAAGAAACTTATTTCCTGCTCCGCTTTTTTCTTTGAGCATTTTATCAGCAAGTGTAACCATAGGAGCAATACAATCATACTCATGCTCAGATATAAATTTTTCTAAATATTTGTCGTTTAATTTAAGTGTCATAATACATTTCCCTTCATAAAATCAACTAACAAATATTTTACTACTTTTTATCAAAAATTGCAATAGTATTTTTGCTATTTTATGAGAAATTTTGATAAAATTCTAATAAACAATGTCATAAAATCTATTTTTTTCACATTTTCTGTAGAAACAATCGAGGATTTTCCAATTATTTTGTCATTCAATCTATATTCAACATAACCAACCTCATCACCTAACTGTATAGGAGCACTGATTTTAGATGGAATTCTATATGTTTTATCTATTTTCTTTGCATCTCCTTTTGGGACAACTAAAGAAAATTCCATAGTTTTTAAATTGCAACTGTTTTCAGTACCCGAGGTAAGCTTTATTGGAGCTAAATTTTCTGATTTATCTATATATAATTCATAATTAGCAAAGCCCCAGTTAAGCAGCTGTGATGCTATAGAATTTCTAACATCACTACTGGGCGCCCCCATAACTACACAAATCAAATGCATCCCGTTTCTTTTAGCGGTAGCACTAATACAAAATTTTGCTTTATCCGTTGATCCTGTTTTTAGTCCTGTTGCACCTTGATAAAATCTTACCAAGCGATTTGTATTAGTTAACCCAAATTCCCCGTTTCGAATAGTATCCATCCACCTTGAGCTGTATTTGAGTATATCTTCGTGCTTAATCAATTCCCGTGACATTATAGCTATATCACGAGCACTTGTAACATGATTTGTGGCTGTATCATCCAAACCATTGGTGTTTTCAAAATTTGTGTCAGTCATACCTAGCTCCTTTGCTTTATCATTCATTCGTTTAACAAACACCTCTTCTGAGCCACAAATATGTTCTGCTAAAGCAACCGCAGCATCATTAGCCGATGAGATTACAACACTCTTAATCATATCTTCAACACTCATCTGCTCTCCTTCTTTAAGATATATCTGAGATCCGCCCATTGATGCAGCATAAGCACTTGTTGTAACAAGATCACTATATCTAAGTGTTCCCTTATCAATTTCTTCCATCACCAATAACAATGTCATTATTTTAGTCACAGATGCTGGCGGTAGAGCTTCTGAAGCATTCTTTTCATATAACACAGTTCCTGTACTTGCTTCCATCAGAATAACACTTTTACAGTCGAATTGCATATTTTCGTTGACATCTTTCTCTTTAGCATAAGTATAATAATCTACAAAAGATAATAACAAAGCCAAACACAAGAAAACACAAAATAATTTCTTAACAATATCAAAAAAACTCATATATTTCATCTCCAAATCTTTTTAATGAAATATATGAGTTTTATTTTCGATTTATTCTTTTATAAAAACAAATTCAGTTTTTGAGAATACCTTCAATTACCAATGCACCGTCCGCCACAGCAGTAATGATTTGATACACTTCACGTTCTCTAATATCACCAACAGCATACAAATTGTCAATATTAGTTTTACAGTAGACATCTGTAATTATTTGACCGTTTGATGATCTGTTTAATCCTTCAATATCAAATTTCAAGTTGGGTTGTTCTCCTATAGCGCCGAAAACTCCGTCACAAGCAATTTGTGTTGCATTGCCATTGATGATAACCTTGATACCATTTACAAAGTTCTCTCCTAAAATTTCATCAACAGTGGCATTCAAAACAAATTCAATGTTTTCTTTTGCAGAAGCGCGTTTAACAAGATAATCGGCAGCTCTAAAAGTATCGCGTCTATGAATTAAATATACTTTTTTACAAAAAGCAGAAAGATAGATAGCTTGAGTCAGAGCGCTATCTCCCCCACCAACTACCACTACCGTCTTATCTCTAAAGAAAAAGCCATCGCAGGTGGCACAATATGAAACCCCAGCACCCTCAAATTTTTCTTCGCCATTCACACCAAGATGTTTATGTGATCTACCCATAGCTAAAACTAAATGGTGACATTCAAATTCGTCTTTTTTGGTATATACTTTAAAGCCTCCTTCGATTTTTTCAACGGATACCGCTGCTTTTTTAACAATATTAATCTCATGTGCTTTAGCATGTTCCAAAAATTTTGTATGAAGCTCTAATCCACTTATAGCATTAAATCCGAGATAATTCTCAACCTCAGTAGCTTTTGTAAGCTGACAGTCGCCTGCACCCTTATCTATTATAGTTACAGAAAGTCCAGCTCTTTTTGCATATATAGCAGTTGAAAGTCCCGCAGGACCTCCCCCTATAATTAAAACATCAATCATTTTAAACTCCTTAAATATTACTATTCAACATAGAATATTGTTTCATCGGGGAAACAATATCCCATAAGTCTTGCCATTCTTTCCTTATAGGCATCATCCACTTCGGTATTTATATAATACTTCAATTCGTCTATTTCTATTAATTTATTAACGTATATATCTTCCAACACTTCCGTTTGCTGTTTAATGGCTATATATTCCATCATTTTATTGGCGGATATTATTAGTGATACAATCACCATCAATAACACAAAAATCCCAAGCAAGATTGATGGAAGCTTTTTAATTTTTTTGCCATTTAATTTATTATTGTTTTTCAACTTATTACACCTTCTACACAAGAATTAATATTATGAATTACCTCTTTTATTATACAACCTAAACTCAATTTTTTCAATAGTATGAGCTAAAAAAATCAATATTTTTCTTATTATTCCGCACACATAGGTTACTATAACTTTAATTGGCAGTAATATTATATTGAATATCCTACGAAACAAATGTCGAAATAGGTAATAATACAATATACTACCAAACAAAACACCTATAAAAAATAAACCCTTAAAAGCCCCTGAATTAGAATAATAAAAAATTAAAATCAACAAAAAGCAATAGTTAAAAACGCAAATAACGTCCTTTATAAACATTAAAATAATTTTATATTTTGATTTTAATAATCCAATTAATATGTTAAATACATCAAATATGGATAAGGAACAGAATCCCAATACTATTGATATGATCAAAGCTTCTAAAATTTTGTTATAATCACTTACCATTTATTTAAATATTCTTGAAAGCAAATTTTTCTTATCACTTTCATACACATCAAAATAATTAATACCATTTATTTTGCCCTGAATTTCAAGCTCACCTTTTTCCACATTTAAAACATTAATGTGTATTTTCTCACCATCAATAGACAACTCTCCACAATTTGTTTTTACATTTACATTTTTGTCGTCAAAATTTATTATTTCCTTTACTCCTGTAAGACTCAATTTTTCTCTAAAATCAAGTTCTAACTTATGTTCAGACTTTATTGAACTGAGTTTGGAATCCAACATAAAAAAACACCTCCAGCATTATATAGTTAACACTATGCTAAGGGTGTTTCTTTTATGAATTATTCAATTACTCTGTAAAGAGAAGACGCATCATCTTTCAAAACGTGTTCCTTTACATCCAGAACACATACCTTAAGTGTTCTTGTGCCAAAGGTAATTTCTATAATATCATTTTCTTTTACATCATAAGAAGCTTTAGCAGGTCTACCGTTTACTGTTACATGTGCATTATCACAAGCATCATTAGCTACTGTTCTTCTTTTGATAATTCTTGATACTTTTAAAAATTTATCTAATCGCATAAATATCTCCAATTTAATAAATTATGGGCGGTTAACCGCCCATAATTTATAATCAATAATTAGTTAACTGCATCCTTAAATGCTTTACCAGCTGTAAATGTGGGGTGCTTAGAAGCAGGGATAACGATTTCTTCACCTGTCTTGGGGTTTCTACCCTTTCTTTCTTCGCGAGCCTTAACTTCGAATGTACCGAAGCCAACAAGCTGAACCTTTTCACCATTCTGAAGAGCAGCTACGATAGAATCTGTAACAGCCTTTACAGCAACCTCTGCATCTTTTTTTGTAAGCTTACCAGCAGCAGCAACTGCTTCAACCAATTGAACTTTGTTCATTTTTAAATCCTAACCTTTCATATTTTATGTAATGAATATCATTACATAGATATGATACCATAAAACCCTTGAAATATCAAGGGTTTTTACAATTTTTTTGATAATTTTTTATATATTTTTAACATAAATTTAAGGTTTTGTTGTTAATACACAAACACAATAACTAAAATTTGTTCACATTTTACCAAAAAATTATTCTTTGTATTTTTCTATAAATAAATTAGTTTTTTTAAACAATGCTTCCTCTGCATCTACATCAGTTTTATAAGCCAAAACAGACACTAAAAATAAAATTTCACCCATAGCTTCACTTGAAATTTCATTATCATTGCATCCCATACTATCCAACTTTTTCTGTAATTCAATTATGATATTTTCATTGCTAAATTCCTTGAATTCACCTGATTTTTTAGCAACTTTACTTGCCCTCATCAGCGCTGGCGTCATAGGCGGAATCGAACTAAGTTTATCATACATAGTTTCTCTACTTTTTTCAATATTCTTAATTGCTTCCCAATTGCTGAGCACTTCATCGGCAGTATCAGCTTTTACATCACCAAAAATATGCGGGTGTCTGTGTACTAACTTAACGCAAACATCATTGGCAACATCATTAATATCAAATCTTCCGGCTTCGTTTTCCATTTGTGTATGAAACACAACCTGGAGCATTACATCGCCAAGTTCTTCACGAAGCAATTTATAATCTTGAGTATCTATTGCTTCAACTACCTCATATGTTTCTTCAATAAAATTTTTACGAATGCTTTCGTGAGTTTGCTCAGCATCCCAAGGGCATCCGCCTTCACCTCGAAGTATTTCCATTATTAAACACAAATCATCAAAATTATATTTGTTTTTAGATAATATTTTTTCAACCTTTTCATTTTTTAACATTGTCTTCTCTTTCTATCACACAATGTGAATTTTTTTCAATATTTTTATAATAAAATTACCTTTAGGCAACATTAGTATCTCTTCATTTTCAATAACTTTCAACTTGATTATTGCTATCAAATAAATTAAAGCAACTAAAACTATCGTAAGCATTATAGTTATTTTAGAATCTAATATGTGTGAGATAGTCAAAAAAACTGCCACGCCAAACGAAACTGCTAAAAAAGAAGCAATAAAGGGTTTTATAAACATTTTTGAGATAGATCCTATATTTCCTGAATTTCTAATAATAAAATACAAATTAATAGCCACTATAATTACAGTTGAAAAGAATGTACTTATAGGTGCTCCATAAATATTAATATTAGGCAAACCTATTAAAACAAATGATAATATAAATTTAACGAAGATACCACAAACCATACTTATAATGGGTTTATTTACCTGTTTATAAGCTTGAAGAATTGCATTTGTTACCGTTATCATTGAAGAAAGAAATATTGACATACCAAGCAATGATAATAGTGGCGCAGTATACTCTATCTCCTCCATCTGTGATGAAAACAGTAACTTCAATATAGGTTTACTGAATACAGAAATTCCCAAACCTGCAGGAAAAGCTACGAGAGCAGTTAGCTTTAAAGATGACGAAATAACCGATCTTTCTCTTGTTTTATCATAAGATTCTATGGCAGATGTCAACATAGGTACTAAGGGCAATGATACCGCTGTAATCAACGTTGACGGCAAATTATATATTGATACCGCCATAGTACTATAAGAGCCAAATATCGCATTTGCCGAGTCTTGTGAATACCCAATCGCGCTTAATCTGCCCAATATCATAGTCATATCAATTATTTTGGTCAAGCTTAAAATTGTAGAACTTAAAGTGATAGGAATTGCTATTGATAAAAGCTGTTTAATAATAGTAGCATTACTTTCGACAAATTTAGACTGCTCTATAGTATTTGTATCTTTAACTTTATAAAAAAACTTATACAAAGCCAAATATAGCAAAGATATTAAAATTCCAACAGTTAGTCCCAAAACTGCAAATGCTGCTACTATCGGCATTGAATATCCATTGTTAATAGCAATGATTGCAAAGCCTAATCCTAAAACCAATTTTCCAAGTGCTTCAATTACTTGAGAAATAGCTGTTGGAAGCATCATTTGATTTCCTTGAAAGTATCCTCTTATTGCACTACTTAAACATATAAGAAGCACCGTTGGAGATATAGCTAAAATTGATAACGCAGCAGCATCATTGCTTATTAAAGCAGCAAATTGATTATGACATATTGCCATCAAAAGAGTTCCAACTAATCCAATACTTCCAAGAGTAACTATCGAAATTTTAAATATTTTTTTTATATTATTTATTCTGTGTTGCTCTTTATTTTCTGAAACAAGGATTGAAATTGCTACAGGAACCCCTGTGGTTGCTATCACAAAAAATAATGAATATATCTCATAAGCAGAATTGAAATACCCCATCCCCTCTGCCCCGAGATACGCCATCATTGGTATCTTATAGAAAAGACCTATAATCTTAACTATAAAAGTAGAAATGGCGAGAACAGCAACTCCTGAGAAAAACTGCTTTTCATAACTCTTGTTATCAGTTTTTTTCATTTGCATAGTTCTCGCCTCCATTAATTTTTAATCAAAATAATGCTTGCAAATTTCATCAAATTCATAAATGGATTTTTCAATATCAATGGTTGTGAATTCACCGTTTTGGTAAAGAATATCACCATCTACCATCGTTAATAAAACATTGGATGAATTTGCACTATATGAAAGTGTACAATATGTATCAAAACAGGGTCTATTATTTATGGCATTAAGATCTATCATTACAATATCAGCACGATTTCCAACCTTTAATTTACCACAATCCTCTCTTCCCTGTGATTTTGCACCATTATATGTTGCAAGATCAAGAATTTGTGATGCGATTGTTGCTTCAGCATCTCTATTAATACCCTTGTGCAAAATCGATACAAGCTGATATTCACGCATAATATCAAGTGTATTATTTGATGCAGCTCCATCCGTACCAAGAGAAACACAAACTCCCTTTTCAAGCATTTTAGGAACTCTGGCAATTCCACTACCAAGTTTCAAATTGCTTGTTGCATTGTGTGAAACAAAAGCACCACAATCACGAATAATGTCCATATCGCTATCGGTCACGTAAACACAGTGTGCTAAAGTGGTTGGGGAAGCAAGGACACCTGTATCATAGAAAAATTCGATCGGAGTTTTTCCATATTTACGAATGCATTCAAGATGCTCATTCTCACTTTCGGATGCATGTATCTGCATTCTTAAGTTATTGTCTTTAGTATATTCAGCAACTTCGCGAATATACTTTTCTTGGTTAGTATATTCAGCATGAATTGACATATCCATTTTCAATCTGCCGTTGTTAGCGTTTTGATATTGATTGATCCATTCAAGAGATTCAGCAAAACGCCAGTCACCTTTAATTGTTGCATTATCTCCAAAAGAAACAAGTGAACGAGAAAGATTAGCTTTAATTCCTGTTTCTATTACTGCTTCCGCAACTGAATTTTCAAACATATACATATCAGAAAATGACACTATGCCATTCTTCAACATTTCAGCAATACCAAGTTTTGAAGATACATATACGTTTTGGTGATTCAATCTTTCTTCGGCAGGAAAAATCTTTTCATTCAACCAGCGCCAAAGAGGAAGATCCTCACCATATCCACGAAACATAACCATTGGCACATGACAATGAGAATTATAGAATCCTGGAATAAGTAGATTACCTTTTCCTTCAATTTTTTTATCAAATTCCAAGGGTTTCTCTCTTCCTATGTAAGAAATAACATTTCCATCAGTCAAAAGATATATATGCTCGTCTGCAAAGCCATATTCCTCAGGAAGTCTTATATTTTCAAATAAAATCTTCATTTTTTCTCCTTTCTAATGGCATTCATAAAATTTCTTTATCTCATCGATTACTATTGAATTATTGTGATTATCTAAATACTCATATGGATACTTGGGATTAAAGTATCTTGTTATTTTTGTTGATGCAATATTAGCAGGATGATATTCAACAAGCTTTGTAACAGCACCTGCACCAACAGAAAGAATTGTATGGACCTCTTCCATCATGTAAATATTATAAAGACCTTCTGTTCCTTCAAGAGCAAATCCTACGTTTTCAAAATTACCAACAGTATTCTTTTGTCTATACATATAATAAGGAACATATCCCGCAGCTTGTGCTCTTAACTGAGAATAATCAACGCATTTTCCTACATCTCCACCTCTGATAGAATATATATTTTGATTCTGTACCAAAATATCAGCGGCTTTTTTTACACAAAAGGTATGCACGGTAATATTTTCGGGCTCAAGTGCAATTATCTTATCAACAGTGGATGAAAAATACTTAAAGTTGTCACCCGGCAATCCTGCAATAAGGTCAGTATTTATACATTTAATTCCCGAATTTCTAGCAATATCAAATGCACGATAAAATTCCTCAATACTATGGCTTCTACCAATAGACTTTACAACATGCTCATTAAGAGACTGAGGATTTACACTGATTCTCGTTATACCGTGTTTTTTCGCTACTGCTAATTTTTCAGCGGTAATAGTATCGGGACGTCCGCCCTCTAAAGTAAATTCTTCAAGAGAATTAACATCTATCTTACTATCAATTAAAGAAAGTAATTTTTCTAACTGAAATTCGGTTAAAATAGTTGGTGTTCCCCCACCTATATAAATTGTTTTTAAATTCAATCCAAGGTCAATAACAGTATCGAGCAATGTATTAAGTTCTTCACATAATTTATCCAAATACGCAGGTATTAGAGATAGGAGCTTGGGTGTTGTGTATGATACAAAGGAACAATATGAACAACGCGAAGGACAAAACGGTATAGAAATATAAATGCTACAGTCACGAACATCGGGATTACCGATAATTTTTTGTTCTCTGCGCGCTATATCGGTAGCCAAAGCAGCTTTTTTGGGAATAACAAAATAATCATTATTAAGTATTTTTTTAACTTTTGCTTTAGTATTTCCGTTAAGAAGCATTTCCATAGCAACCTTGGATGGTCTAACTCCGGTCAACATTCCCCAAGAAGGTCTATATCCAAGTATCTCGCTCCCTACCGCTAATACAACATTTCCAGCAGCAATTTTAGCGGTTCTTTGCTTAGTTACCTCAGGGGAAAAATCAATAGTCTTCTCAGATTCAACAGTCTTTCCTTTATAAGTGAGTACAGCTTTAGCATACGATCCGGTTTCACTATTTTTTACAGTTACATCCATAACAGGAGTATCTTCTGTTATTACCTGTTCTTCAACAAATTTTTCTCCTGGAAAAAATATCATACATAATGTTTGAACATAGAATGTATTGATATCTCCGTTTACTGTCAATTTCATTTATTTTCTCCTAAATCATTTGAGTTGATTGCTATCCATAACAATAGTAACAGGCCCATCGTTCAATATACTTACCTGCATATCAGCGCCAAATTCTCCTGTACCCACATGTTTAACTTCTGCACGCATAAGTTCAACGAAATATTCATATAGGGGAATTGCAATGTTAGGCTCTGCAGCACCGAAATAATCCGGTCTATTTCCCTTTTTATAGTTTGCAAGCAATGTAAACTGCGAAACTATAAGAGCTTCGCCATCAACATCCTTTATTGAGAGATTCATTTTTCCATTTTCATCACAAAATATTCTTAATTTTGATATTTTGGTAGCAAGTAGTCTAGCATCCTCCTCGGTATCACCTTTGGCAACACCTAAAAGTATCATTAACCCGTGCGCACATTCACCGTTAACAACACCATTTATTGATACACTTGAATTTTTTACTCTCTGTATAACAGCAATCATAATTACTCCTATTAATTTACAAATCCACGGGAAACATCGTAAATTCCCGGTATTGAACGCAATCTTGAAACAATTGAATTATAATGTTCAGTATTCTTACAACCAACCTTAAGTGAAACAAGAGATCCTCCGGAAGAAGTTTGAACGTTGATTTGAAGAATATCTACTCTCATATCTGCAAGCGCCACAGAAATATCTGCGAGCATACCGATTCTATCGTCAACTCTAATTTGAAGATTAGCCTCAAACAAACTGCGTTTAGCATAGGAATCTTCATCCCAAGATGCGCTTACCCAACGTTCTGCATATTCAGGATTTTTCTTTCCGTTTATAACATTAGGACAATCACATTTGTGAATGGAGATACCATATCCTTTGGTAATAAATCCGATAACCTTATCTCCGGGCAAGGGATTACAGCATTTAGCAAATTTAACGCTACAACCACTTTCACCATCAACTATAATACCGCTATTCGATCTAATTTTCTTGGGTTTTGCAGTTACCATATTTTCTTCAGTAACTACCGGAGCCGGTTCAGCAGGAGATATAATTTTAGCTATCTCATCAACAATCTTATTACGCACCTTGGATATAGGCAAACCACCATAACCAATTGTATTATATAGATCGTCAGCAGTTGCAAATCCATTACGTACAGCAACATTTTCAACAGCTTCTGTTCTCGTTGCTTCGTTAACAATATAACCTGCTTTTTTAATTTCGCCTTCAATCATTGAGCGACCAAGCACAATGTTGTCTGCTCTTTTTTCTTTCTTAAACCACTGACGAATTCTGTTTTTCGCATCACTCGTAGCAACAATCTTAAGCCAATCTCGGCTCGGTCCTTTTGAAGACGATGAAGTAAGAATTTCAACAATTTCACCATTTTGCAAAACTCTATCAATGGGGACTATCATACCATTGATTTTTGCACCAATCATCTTATGACCCACAGCGCTATGAATTGCATATGCAAAGTCAATTACTGTTGATCCCTGTGGCAATGCCATTACATCTCCCTTGGGGGTAAACACAAAGGTTTCATCATGGAAAATGTCAATTTTAAGTGCCTGCATAAACTCTTCAGGGTCTCTTGTTTCATCTTCTGTTTCAAGAAGTCTTGAGATCCATTCGAGCTTCTTATCAATCTCTTCCTTGGATTTTTCACCTGATTTATACTTCCAATGGGCAGCAACACCATATTCAGCAATATGATGCATTTCCCAAGTTCTTATTTGAACTTCAAACGGAATACCATACTTACCAATAACTGTTGTATGAAGTGAACGGTACATATTGGGCTTGGGAGTGGAAATATAGTCTTTAAATCTACCCGGTACGGAATTAAACATTTCGTGAATAAGACCAAGCGCCGTATAACAATCAAGTTCGGAATCAACAATTATACGAAGTGCATAAAAGTCGAAGATTTCGTCAAAGCTCTTATTTTGGTTATACATCTTTTTGTAAATACTGTAAACCGTTTTAATACGACCTTCAAGAGTAAATTTTATATTATTTTCTCTTAACTTATTATCAACCAAAAGACGAACGTCTTCAATAAAATGAAGGCTTTGACCATACTTCTTTTCAACGTTGGATTTAACCTCATCATATCCTATGGGGTCAATATACTTTAAGCCAAGGTTTTCAAGCTCTTGCTTGATTTTTTGCATACCAAGGCGGTGTGCCAAGGGAGCATAAACCTGCATTGTTTCAAGAGCAGTAATTCTTCTCTTATGGTCAGGTTTAGCATCAAGTGTTCTCATATTGTGAACTCTATCGCAAAGCTTAATGAATATTACTCTAACGTCTTTAGACATAGCAAGAAGCATTTTTCTAAGAGTTTCTATATGCGCTTCTTCTTTATCTTCAACTTTAAGAGTAACAATCTTGGTTAAACCATCAACAAGCATAGCAACGTCTTTACCAAAGAGCTTTTCTATTTCTTTTAAATCTGTTTTCTCTGCACAATCTTCAACAGTATCATGCAACAAAGCTGCACAAATAGAATCCGTATCAAGTTCAAGTCCTGCTACTATTTCAGCAACAGCAATTGGGTGTGAAATATATGCTTCACCGCTTGCTCTAAATTGACCTTCATGAAGATCACGTGCGTATTCATATGCTTTTTCTATCTTTTCGATATCATATTTTTTCCCCGTTGCTTTAAGCATCGTGACAAGTTTGGTGATATCAGGTTGTGTAGTGGACATATTAGTCTCCATAATTTTTAATACATTGATTTTTTATTTTTTTAAGTATTGCAGATTTTTCTATATTAGTTTTTTCAGAATTGAAATAAATTTCATACTGATAAATACCCGGACTAACCTCTTCTACAGTACAAATTCTCAATTCGTTCATTATTTCTAAAATTATTTTTAATTTTGCTAATCTTATATTGCAGTCTTTAATACGCGAAAGCTTATGATATATATCAATTTCACTCATCATATCGTTGCCGTATCTATACTCTGATCTTAGCAATGAATACACTGCAATGAAATCATCTCTTGTAGGAATGATGTCATCACTTTCATTATAGTTTGCTCCACATCTAATGGAATTGTATATAGAAATTTCATTTTTAAAATAAGTTATATACTCTTCCGAATGTTTAATGTCTTGAATTATCATTTGTAAAGTTTCAGTATTATTAAACTTATTTATGTCCAAGGTAAACAAAACATCAACCACGTCATTCTCTTTAATATTCAAATTGAGATATGATTTTTGGAACATAACGGCATTAATAGTATATCCATCTTTTTCTAAAATGAATTTTGAGTGAATTCCACTCCCCATAAGCGATGCGCGTTGAACTCTAACACCTTTAATAATAAAATTAGGTGCAGGGTTCATATTTCCAAACGGTTCCAATAAAGATAGCTCTCTAACAAGTTCCATTTTAAGCTCGGAAATACCAAGTTCTCTGTCTGCTTCAATCTTAACATACATATCTTCTTCAGAAAGTATGTCATTTGCATACCTATTAATGCTTTGACGAAAAGCATCAATATCTTTTCTTCTTATAGATAATCCGGCTGCTAATTCATGACCGCCAAACTTTACAAGTAAATCTTGAGAATTACATAAAGCTTCAACAAGATTGAATCCTTTTATGCTTCTACCTGATCCCTTGCCGATATCCAAATCGCTGGCAACTCCATTGCTTGCGCCATCGAATGATATTAAAATTGATGGCAATCCATACTTATCCGTTATTTTAGAAGAAACTATACCAATAACTCCTTGCAACCACTCGTCATCACTAACCACGATTACTTTTTGGGAGTTAGCGTTCAGATCCTTTTCTATCTTTTTATAAGCTTCTTCTGCAATTCTGTTTTCTTCAATCTGTCTTGTATAATTTATTTCACAAAGCTCATATGCTAATTTATCTGCTATCTCTTTGTCATTAGCAAGCAAGAGTTCAACAGCTTTTGTAGCGCTACTAATTCGACCGGCGGCGTTTATACGAGGAGCGATAGTAAAACCAATATAGGTTGAGTTAATCTTTCTGGGTCTATTCTTTTTATTATTATCAACAACTGGTCTTACGTTGGGATTTGCTCCCCAACTTGCAGCCTCCATAAGTGCTTTTAATCCGATTCGCTCAGTTTTTTCTAACATAGCGAGCCCAAATTTAACTATAATTCTATTTTCATCCGTTATTGGCATAACGTCGGCAATAGTTCCTATAGCAGCCAAGTCAGCAAATCTATAATAGATTGATTTAACAGCCTCTACCTCTCTATCACGACCATAGAATTTAATAATTTCAAAAGCACATATAACTTTAAATATAACTCCAACTCCAGCCAATGATTTAAACGGATATTGGCAATCACTTCTATGCGGATTGATAACAGCTACCGCATCGGGTAATACCGCTTGACATTCGTGATGGTCGGTTACCACAACATCAATTCCTAGAGATGTTGCAAATTCCACCTCTTTAACTGCAGTCACACCGGTATCTACTGTAATAATTAAAGATACACCATATGTAGAAAGAAGTTGAATAGCTTCGGTAGATAATCCATACCCTTCACCAATTCGATTAGGAATATAATAGCTAACTTGTGCTCCTAAATTTTTCAAATAAAGATATAACATCGTTACTGAAGTTACACCATCTACGTCATAGTCACCATAGATAACGATTCTCTCGTTGTTATCCAAAGCACGTTGAATACGTTCAACCGCCTTTTCAACATCCTTAAGCAGTAATGGTGAGTGCATAACAACATCATCAAATCTAATAAATTTAGATGCTTCTTCAGGTGTTTTATATCCTCGATTATATATCAACGATGCGCAAATCTCTGAAATATTATTAACTTTTGCAATTTCTGAAACTGCAATTTTTGATTCTTCTGTTTCAGTATATTTAGCAAACCATACTGTTTTTCTGCTGTTCATTTGCGCACCTCCTTTATTTTTAATTTGGTTTATATTTGTTTATGATACTTAAAGCGACGTTTATACCGTCAACTGCAGAGCTCATTATTCCACCGGCATAACCTGCTCCTTCGCCACAAGGGTAGATGTAGGGATTAGATATAGCATTCATATTTTCATCTCTCATAATTCTCACAGGGGCTGATGTTCTAGTTTCTATCCCCGAAAGAATTGCGTCTTTTACTGCAAATCCCTTTATACGCTTGTCAAATGCAACAAAGCCTTCTTTAAGTCTTTGAGTGACAAAATCAGGTAATATTTCACTAAGATCGGTTACAGTTGTTCTATTTCCTCCTGCATAAGTAGGCAAAATTCGAGATGGTGAATTAATTGCCTTTCCTTCAAGAAAATCGCCCATCAATTGAATAGGAGCATAGTAATTACTACCACCTGCCACAAATGCTTTTCTTTCAAGTGCCTCTTGGAATTCGATAGCTTTATACGGATTGTTCCCATAGTCATCTTTATTTACAGATACGTTAACGGCACAATTGGCATTTAAACCATCACGAGCAAACCTACTCATACCATTAACGCAAACTCCACCTTCCATAGAGGTTGCAGGAACAACTTCGCCCCCTGGACACATACAAAATGTATATACACCCCTGCCATTAGTATCTGATAAATTGTACTCTCCTACACCAAGCTTGTGGTGTCCTGCATATTTTCCATATAGAGCAATATCTATATCTTTTTGCAAATGTTCAACACGAACACCAACGGAGTATGGCTTGGGTTCAATGACAAGATTGTGTGAAAGGAGCATTCTATACGTATCCCTTGCACTATGTCCAAGAGCTAATATCAAGGCATTGGTTCTATAATTACCCTTCGTAGTCATTACGTCAATATGGTCATAAGAATTTTCAAAATTGTCCATTCTACATCTATAGATAACTTGTCCACCAAGCTCTTCTATTCTATCAAGAATATTTTGGACAACTCCCGTTAAAATATCAGTACCTATATGCGGCTTGGCTTTTGTTAGAATTTCTTTCGGTGCTCCAAAATCAACAAATTTTTTAAGAACGTAATTGCATTTAGAATCATTAATTCGTGTAGTCAATTTTCCGTCCGAAAACGTTCCTGCACCGCCAGCGCCGAACTGAACATTTGATTCAACATCAAGCTCCCCAGTCAAAACAAACCTTTCTAATGCTTTAGTTCTATTTTCAACATTATCACCACGATCAATAATAATTGGACGATATCCATTTTCAGCAAGCAAAAGCGCACAAAACATTCCTGCAGGACCCATTCCAACCACAATCGGTCTTTCAAATAACTCTTCTTGACCAATTTGGCAATTCAAGTCAACATCATTAAACAATTTAACATTAGCTGAAGAAGAAAGCTTTATATCTTCAGGCGTTTCTGCTAAAATTGTATAGACAAGTAAAATCCTGTTTTTATCTCTTGCGTCTATTGACTTTTTGAATATAGAAAACTCAAAATCGTTAGTGTTGATTCTTTCTTTTTTTAGAATGTTTTTAGCTTTTGTAAAAACAATACTTTCGTCATCATCTAAAGCAATCTTGACGTTGTTTATTAACAATTTTGTCATTTTTCTTCACTGATAAGTCTAACTACAACCTGCGTGGTATGACTATGAACATCCTTTGGAAATTCAATATCGATAACTTTAGTATCACTGTTTTCAAAATCTGATTTTTTTAACTCAATTTGAATGGTATCCACAGAATAAATAACCGATCTTTCACCATATACGGCAAGTTTGTCAATAACATTACCCTCCATATCGGTTATTTCCACCTGTAAGCCTCTACCACTACCATCGTTCCATACACACTTTATATCTCTATCCACTAACACAATCGGGTCATCAAGATAATGAGCATAGCACCAAACGACAAAAGCAAAAATCAAACATCCCAAGAAGATAAATATCTTTAATTTTTCAAATCTATTCGAAGGACGATGTGCCACATTTTCAACAAATTCCACTTCGTTTTCAGTCGCATTGTTCAATTCGATATTCATGCTTTTTCCTCCTGGTCGTTTTTATCAGCTTTTTTTGTCTTGCCCCTCTTTAAAGTTTTAGATGTATCATTGGGCAAAAGTATTTTAGTCAATTCCTTTTTCAAAGAATTATAACTATAATTACGTTTTATATTACCGTCGCAAACTATGGATATTCTACCTGTCTCTTCAGAAACAACAACTACAACCGCATCACTTACTTCACTAATACCAATCGCAGCGCGGTGACGTGTTCCAAGTGATTCATCCAGCTTTTCATTAAAAGAAAGAGGCAAGAAGCAACCCGCAGCATAAACACGATAGTTTCTAAGAATTATCGCACCGTCATGCAATGGTGCTTTGTTATAGAATATATTTTTAAGTAACTGCGAAGATATTTCAGCATTAAGTACGGTTCCCGTCTTCATATGCTCACCTAATTTAGTATCACGTTCAATTACTATTAAAGCACCTGTTTTTTCCATAGCCAAATCGCAAGCGGTTTCAGTAATTATACCAATTGCTTTTGTAATATGATCAACATTCTTGTTTTCGGCAGTTATATGCTTAATATTTGGTATTGATGCATTTCCTATTTTTTCAAGTACTGAACGAAGTTCGGGCTGGAACATAATTACCAAAGCAATCAATCCTACTTGCATAATATTATTAAAAATAAGCATCATTGCTTGCATATCAAGCAATGTGGTTACCATAGCTGATATAACTATTACAACAAGCCCCCACAAAACACTGGCAGCTCTTCTTTGAAGAATAAATTTAATAACCATATAGCAGACAACAGCTAAAATAAAAATATCAAAAATATCAATTATTCTGATATGCTCAATTCTGTGCCACACGTGTAATTCTAATAATTTTTTAATCGTTTCAGAAATCAATGTAATTTGCTGCATACTATAACCTCCACAATAGAATAATGGTATAATGCATAATAAGAATATTATATTTATTATAACATATATATCAAAAAAATACAAATATTTTTTTAATAAAATAGCAAAAAAATTCAACTTTTTTATAAAAAAATTCCGCAAAGTATCTCTCTTTGCGGAATTTGTAAATTATTTGTGAATTTTTTATTAATCACAGTTTTCCCAGTTATGATACACGTTCATAACATCATCGTGATCTTCAAGATTTTCAAGCAAAAGATTCATATATTTGATATCATCTGCATTATCAAGTGTAACGTAGTTAGATGCAATCTTATCCTTTTCGCATGATTCAATTTCATAACCAGCTGCAACAAGTGCATCGTTCACAGCATATAGATCATCGGGTTCAGTATAGATTTCAAATACATCTCCGTCACTTGAAAAATCAGAGGCACCTGCTTCAAGAGCTGTTTCCATAAGAGCATCTTCGTCTTTTACATTCTCTTTAAGAATAATAATTACACCCTGCTCTGTGAAAAGGTAGCTTACACAACCAGTCTGTCCAAGATTACCTTTGAATTTTGAGAAATATGAACGAACGTCACCTGCAGTTCTATTTCTGTTATCTGTTGAAGCTTCAACAATAACTGCTATACCTGCAGGACCATAGCCCTCATATACAATTTCTTCATAAGTAGTATTGGTTTCACCAAGTGCTTTCTTAATGGTGCGCTCAATGTTATCGTTAGGAACGTTATTAGATTTTGCTTTTGCAATAAGATCGCGAAGCTTTGCATTAACAGTAGGATCACCACCACCAGCTTTAACAGCGACAGTTATTTCTTTACCGATTTTTGTAAATATTTTAGCTTTTTGAGCATCAGTCTTTTCTTTTTTGTGCTTAATATTATTCCACTTACTATGTCCTGACATTATTTAATACCTCTCTTTTAATTAACTCGATTATTTTATCACTTAATTATATAAAAGTCAATATTTATCTTAAATTTTTTCTGTTTTCTTAAGACAAATCAATTCAAAAGCATTTCCAAGAACATAATTAGTG
The DNA here is from genome assembly GCA_045612715.1 of Eubacteriales bacterium. GTDB lineage: Bacteria > Bacillota > Clostridia > Oscillospirales > CAG-272 > RGIG4608. The sequence goes on along the minus strand of JAZKZP010000115.1, from coordinate 42,082 downwards.
GCCTTTGTCAATGCAATTCTTGTTGACAATACATTTTTATCTTCTACTGAAAGAATTTGACAATTGTGATAGAATCTATTGAATGCAGTAGCAACATCAAGAATATATCTTGTAACAACAGAAGGCTCATAAGATTCAAGCGCTTCAAGGACCTTTTCAGGGAATCTTGCAAGTGTCTTAACAAGTTCTCTTTCGTCATTAGAAGTGAATATAATGTCACCATCAAGCTCTCTGCTCTTAGATTTTTCTATCAATGAACAAGTTCTTGCATAAGTATACTGAACATAAGGACCGGTATTTCCGTCGAAAGAAAGAGCATCTTCAAGCACGAAATTAATATCTCTTATTCTGTTACTTGAGAGATAATAGAACACAATTGCACCTACGCCAACAGCTTCTGCAACCTTATCCTTATTTTCAAGATTAGGATTCTTTTCATCCATAATTTCAGAAACTTTCTCTATTGCTTGTGCAAAAAGATCCTTAAGAAGAATAACATTTCCTGTTCTTGTTGCAAGTTTAGCACCATTGATACTTACAGTACCATAAGGAACGTGAACAAGCTTATCATGCCAATCGTATTGCATAAGTTCAACAACCTTGAACCACTGTGCAAAATGCAAGCTTTGACCTGCACTTGTAACATAAATTGCTTTATCAAAGTCGTATGTCTGCTTTCTGTACACCGCAGCAGCAATATCACGTGTAGGATAAAGTGTTGAGCCATCACGCTTAAGAATCAAGCAAGGAGGCATATTATAAGCCTCAAGGTCTACGATTGATGCGCCGTCATCTATCTTGAGAAGTCCCATATCACGAAGCTTTTGTACCTGTGCGGGCATTTTATCCGTATAGAAGCTTTCGCCCTTGTAACTATCAAATTCTATACCAAGCTGACCGTATGTTTTCTTGTACTCAGCAATACTAATTTCAATAAACCACTTCCAAAGAGCAATATTCTCCTCATCACCAAGCTCAAGCTTATGAAATTCAGCTCTTGCCTCATCATTAAGTGCAGCATCTTCTTCTGCAGCATGATGGAATTTAACATACAATTCAACGAGCTTATCAATACCACCTTCGTTGATAGCTTCTCTATCACCCCATTTTTTGAAGGCAACTATCATTTTACCAAACTGAGTTCCCCAGTCGCCAAGATAGTTAATACCCACACAGTCATAGCCAACAAATTCGTGGAGCTTTTTAAGTGAATGACCGATAACAGTTGTTCCAAGATGTCCAATATGGAATGGCTTTGCTACGTTGGGAGAAGAGTAATCCAAAACTACAGTTTTGCCCATTCCAAAATCTGCTGAACCGTATCTATCGCCTTTAATAAGAACATCATCACACAAAACCTTAGTAAGATATTCATCGCTTATGCTTATATTAAGATATCCGTTTACAGCTTCTGCTTTTTTAATGGAAGCATCTGCAACGCCGTCAGCAATAATCTGAGCTATCTGCACAGGAGAACGACGAAGTGTTTTTGAAAGCTTAAAGCATGGAAGAGCAAGATCACCCATGGTCGAATCCGGAGGATATTCAAGCATCACAGAAATATCCTCAGGGAGCATCTCAACACCCTGAAAATTAGTTTTAATAACATCAAGCACTTTGTTTGATACTATTTTCTTAAAATTTTGCATATTTTTAACCTTTCTATATTTAAGATATTATTCATTAAGTTAACTTTGCTTCAACCATCATTGTTTTGATTTTTGCGCCAATATTTTGAGCTATATCCTCACTTGCAGTAAGAACGAAAATGGTATCATCTCCTGCTACACAGCCAAGAATATCATCAGACTTAATATTATCAATTCCGGTCGCAACAGCCTGCGCCATTCCCGAATGAGTTTTAATAACTATAATATTCATCGCACAGTTAACGGAAATTATCAAAGGAATTAAAGAATCATTAAACTTATTAATCTCATTTACTCTAACGGAATGTGGAAAAACATAATAATAACCATTTGATCCATCAGAAATTTTAGTAAGTTTAAGTTCTTTTATATCCCTTGACATAGTTGCTTGTGTTGCAACAAATCCACTTTCTTTGAGCTTTTTGATAAGTTCTTCTTGTGTGTCAATTTTATTATTAAGAATAATTTCTTTTATTTTCTCTTGACGTTCTTTTTTCATAAAATTCTCCTAAAAGTAATATTTATTTTAATAATAATTCGTCATTTTTTGACTTAGAATGCTGTAAAAAGAGCAATCTTTCAATCGAACCAATTTAACCGTAAGATTTGATTTGGTAAATTTAACGCTATCGTCCTTAAACAACTCACAATTTGATTTTCCATCAAGTGTTAGCATAAGCGATTTTTCTCTTACGGAAACATTTTTTATTTTTAATTGCGTATCATCCGAAAAAATCAATTGTCGAGCAATAAATGAGTGAGGACATATAGGTGTAACAAGCATACACTTAACCTTAGGGTCTGCAATAGATCCACCCGCACTCATAGCATAGGCTGTAGAACCTGTTGGGGTTGAAACTATAAGACCGTCAGCTCTATATGAAGTAACGAGATTATCTTCAGCATATAACTCAAGATTTATAATTTTTGATACTGAACCGTTGGAAATCACAGCATCATTTAAAGCACATGACTGATATTTCATAGTTCCGTTCTTATCAAAGACTTCGACATTAATCATAGCTCTTTCATCCAAACTATAATTCCCCTCAATAATCTTATCAAGTGCGGAAAGTTCATCCATTTCAAGCTCAGCCATATATCCTAAGTGTCCAAGATTAATCCCTAATATGGGCTTCCCTCTTCTCGCCATTTTTTTCGCGCAATCAAGAATGGTTCCATCACCACCGAGAGCAATAACTAAATCAGCTTCATCATATAACTTTTCAATAGGCAAAAAGTAAACGTTCCCCCTATAATTTTTCATTGCAAGAACTTTTTCTTTGCTATATTGGGAAACCAAAATTTTGCATCCAAACTTTAACAAATAGTTTGTAACCTTAAGAGCAGCATTTGCCTTCTCATAAATATTAAAATTTGTAATGATAGCTATTTTTTTCATAATATTGTTTCCTTCCAATTTCTGCGAAACGCGGGATAATTCTGGTTACGATTTGCGCAGAATAAGTAATTTATTGTGTTATTTGTTTAATTTTATTTTCAAAAATTCTATTTTCGGATTTCATCGTTTTTTGCATACAAATCAAAAATTCAACGTTTCCACTTCCACCTTCAATGGGCGAACGAATAACGTCAATACATGAAAATCCCGAAATTATCGCACTATCAATAATTCTGTTTATAGCCTGTATATGATAGCTGGACTTTTTAACTATACCGTGAGAATTCAATGCAGATTTTCCGCATTCAAACTGTGGTTTTATAAGTGAGATCAAAATTCCATTATCTTTAAGAACTGAATTAATACCACTATACATCATTGTTTGAGAAATGAATGAAACATCCATTACCACCAAGTCGAATTGACACGGAAAATCCTCTGCTTGCATAAATTTGGCATTATATTTTTCAATTGAAATAACCTTTTTATTACTTTCGATGCTCGGGTCAAGCTGACTATGTCCTGAATCAACAGCATATACTAATTTTGCTCCTCTTTGAAGCAAGCAATCGGTAAAACCACCTGTAGATGCTCCAACGTCCAGACATACCAAATCACGAACGTCAATTTCAAATTGGTCGATAGCAAAATCTAATTTTTCTCCACCACGGCTAACAAACTTGGGTTTGTTAATTATTTCAACGCTGTGCTGAATTGTTTCATCAATATCCTGAGACGGCTTCAAAATTTTCTTTCCATCAAGCAAAACATTACCACTTTCGATCATGGTCTTAGCGTTTTGTCTGCTCTTGGAATTACCGGTAGTAAATATGTATGTATCTGCTCTCATATCAGTAATTCCTTACAGTTAAGTAATGGGCAAGTTCTATCAATGAACCATCATCATGGTTTCTAATCGATTCAATTCCACTTTGCGTCAGTTTGGTTGCATATTCTTTAGCTTCATCAACGGACATAAATGAAACAAATGAATTAATTTCAATTTTCCCCTCTTGATAATCAAGAATATCATCTATAATTTGAAAAGCCAATCCTATGTCTTCTGCATATTTTACTGCTGCACGATATTTTTCATCATTTTCAAAAATTCCGGCTGCAAGGCAACCCAACTGGGCTGAAGCAGAAATGAGTTTTCCTGTTTTTAATTTGTGAAGTCGCACAAGTGTTTCAAAATCAAGCTTATCCTTGCCACGCACAGTATCAATCGCCTGACCTGCAAGCATACCGCTATTCCCGGTGCTTTGAGCAAGTATTGCGACCGCTTTAGCATTTGTTACACTATCCAAACAAGGATTGTTGATTGCAACCTCAAAAGCATTAGCTAACATTGCATCCCCTGCAATCAAAGCAAGAGTTTCACCAAATGCTTTATGTGTTGAAGGCTTTCCTCTGCGCATATCATCATCGTCCATACATGGCATATCATCATGAATCAAAGACGATGCATGTATCATCTCTATGGCACAAGCATAAGGGATTGCATTTTTAATATCGCCACCATATAATCTGCAAAGTTCAAGAACAAGAAACGCACGAATTCGTTTTCCACCACCAAGCAAACCATATCGCTGAGCATCAATTAATGATGCGTAGTCTTTATCGGTAAAATCATAATAATCAGCAAGCGCCCCCTCAATCAAAATTGAATTTTGCGCCAACTTTTCTTTGATATTTTCAAACATTATTATTCCTCAAAAAAGTCTTTTTCTACTATTTCGCCATTAACATCTTTGACAAGCATCTTAATCTTTTTCTCTGCATTGTCAAGCGAATCATTGCAAAATCTAACGAGCAAAACGCCTTCTTCATATAGTTTAAGCGATTCATCAAGAGAGGAATTTCCGCGTTCTAATATTTTAACTATTTCTTCAAGTCGCGCAGATGCGCTTTCAAATGTAAGATTATCTTTTTTAGACATCCTTATATCCTCCCGTTTTTTTTATATCTTCTATAGTTGCTTTCGCAAGACCATCAACAAACGAAATATTGATAGTATCATTTTTATTCAGATTATCAACTGAACTTGTCACATTTCCATTGTCATTTTGAATAATAGCATATCCACGAGCAAGTGTATTTAGTGGGCTTATCGCTTGTAACTTAGCGCACAAAATACTCAAATTGTGATTTTTATCCTTAATCACAACCTGCATGTTGGAATCTAGTTTATCCGATAACAAATTTATTTTCATTTTGTACTCATCTAAAAGTGCTTCTTTTGAAGATAATACTCTAGATGATGACAAGATTTCTATTTGTTTTCTATATTGTTGTATTTGGGAAATTAGCTTTTTCTCAATATCGGTAATAGTCTTATTAATATCATTTCTAACAGTAAGTGCATTCGGTACAGCCAATTCAGCTGCAGCTGATGGTGTTGGAGCACGCAAATCAGCAACGAAATCACAAATAGTAAAATCACTTTCGTGTCCAACAGCTGAAATAATGGGTATTTCAGATTTTGAGATAGCATATGCAAGTTCAACGTTATTAAACGCCCATAGATCCTCCATAGAGCCACCGCCACGTCCAATTATTATAACATCAACCGATTTTGCTTGATTAAAATATTCAATTCCCGCAATCAATGTTTTATATGCGTTATCTCCTTGAACGAGAGCTGGATAAAGCAAAAGTTTTGACAACGGAAATCTTCTTCCCATTACGTTTATCATATCGTGTATCGCTGCACCCGTTGGCGATGTTATAATACCAACTGCCATTGGAAGTTTTGGAATCGACTTCTTTCTCGAAGCATCAAACAGACCCTCTTTTGCAAGTTTTTCTTTTATCTGTTCATACGCGATATATAAAGCTCCAATACCATCGGGTTGAATATCTTCAGCATAAAGCTGATATTGTCCCGAAGGTGTATATAGAGAAATTCGACCGTAAACTATTACGCTCATTCCCTCTTTAAGCGCAAATTTAACTCTTTGCGCGCTCGAACGAAACATCACGGCTTTTAATACGCTTGTTTCGTCCTTAAGTGTAAAATAGATGTGTCCCGATCTGTGTATTGTTAGATTTGATATTTCTCCTCGCACCATAATCATGGACAAAACTTCATCTTGAGCTATCAAAGCACGGATATATTCATTTATCTGAGTAACACTAAGTATCATTTTTGAATTATCCATACCCATAACTCCTTATATTTTGTTAGATTTATAAGCTAAAAGTGCAATTCCCGCTGCGTTGTCAGCAGAAAACTCAGGAGTTGCAAAATATGTATCTGAAAATTGTAAAAGTTTGTTTTGCAAATATTTATTACTCATTACACCGCCAGCATAAAGAATCGGAATATTAGGATATTCCACCCTTATATCTTCAGTCAATTTGAATAATGTTTCGCCAACAAAATTAAGCACGTATGCAGAAACAAACGAAACATCTTTTGTTTCATCATAAAGCTTTTGAGCAATATTCTCAAGTCCCGAAAGATTACATTTACCATTTTTAACACATATCTTAGCTTTCGGTAATTTGCCTTGGTACTTCTGTGCAAGTTGCTCCATTTCTTTTCCACAAGGAAATTTAAGCCCCATCATTACGCCTGCTCGGTCAATCGCTTGTCCTGCGCTTATATCTGCTGTTTCAGCGATGATACGAACATCAAATTTATTGTCCTTGGGCGTTACATAAACAGCTTCGGTAGTACCACCGGAAACGTGAAAGGCGATAAAATCCCCTTTAAGCAAATCTTCAAGATTGCCACTAGAATACAAAGCTGCCATAATATGCCCAGCCTGATGTGAAAATTCATACAATGGCACTTTATGAGTTGCAGCAATCACTTCTGCAGTTGCTTTACCCGCTAAAAAACAAGGCATATATGAACCTGCATTATCTCTTGGAGTACAAGAAACACCAACACCATTTATATCATATTCCTCAAGAACTGATTTAAGCGCAGGTGCAAGTAAAGGAAAATTTTTAATATGAGCAAAAACAGCATCACTTTGACGAAGTCCACGCTCGCCTTCTTTTACATCCAAAAGCTTCTTAATATTGGCTATTATTTCACCAACTTCATTACACACAGCAATTGAAGTTGTATAATTGCTTGTATCTATTCCAAGGTAAACTTTTTTTCTATCCATTTTAAGACTCAAGTGTATTCTTAATGGTATTAAGAACTCCGTTTGTAAATGCACGAGATTTAGGGTCATCAAACTTTTTAACAAGTTCAAGTGCTTCGTTTATAGAAACGGTGCTTGGTATCTCGTCACAATATTTCATTTCATAAACACACAAACGAATTGCTGAGCGTGTTGCATTAGAAAGTCGTGACACTTTCCAACCATTAGAAGCATTAGTAATGAGTTCATCTATTTCATTCTGATGCTCAACAACACCGAAATAAGTATCCTTAATATATTTCTCTTTTATCGTATCAATATCACGATTTTCTGTCGAAAGGGCAAAAATTTCTTCAGCACTTTCTTCAAGGCGGAATTCTCTTTCAAAAAGCAATTCAAATACTGCTTCTCTTTGTTCTTTTCTTGTCATAATATAGATTCCTTCTTATTAAAAAAATATTAACTTAATTATTATAATACATTTCTCACTAAAAGTCAATAAAAATTGGTATTTTTATTCAAAAAAATGAATATTTTCATATCGTCCAAAACTAAAGTTTAAATTAGTAAATAAAAAAGAAGCAGAGAAAAATTCTCTGCTTCTTTTTATAGTATTAAACTCCTGAGTATGCGGAGAAACCACCGTCAACAGGAATAATAATTCCTGTTACAAAGCCTGATTCTTCCGGATTTGTAAGGAATCTAAGTGTACCCAAAAGCTCTTCAGATTCACCAAAACGCTTCATAGGAGTAGCATTGAGGATCTTATTAGTTCTTGCTGTGGGTGTTCCATCTTCATTGAACAAAAGTGCTCTATTCTGATTTGTAACAAAGAAACCAGGAGCGATACCATTTACTCTAATGCCCGCACCAGCAAAGTGAACTGCAAGCCACTGTGTAAAGTTAGAAATGCCTGATTTTGCCGCACTATATGCAGGTATCTTTGTAAGAGGACGATATGCGTTCATAGAAGAAATATTAAGAATTGAGCAGCCTTCCTGACCAAGCATGTCCTTTGCAAAAACCTGAGTGGGAAGAAGTGTTCCCATAATATTAAGATTAAACACGAAGTCAAAACCGGACTTGTCGAGATTAAAGAATGTCTTAATGTCTTCTCTATCCTCGTCGCCAACTTCATAATATTCCTTATCTGTTGTAGCTCTGGGGCTATTTCCACCAGCGCCATTGATAAGGATTGTGCACTTACCAAGATCAGCAAGAATAGCCTCATGAGCCGCTTCAATGCTTTCTTTTTCAAGGCAGTTTACCTTATAAGCCTTTGCAACGCCACCGTTAGCGTTAATTCTGTCCGCAACAACGCCTGCTGCCACATCATTAAGGTCAAGAAGAGCTACCTTATAGCCCTGTTTTGCCATTTCTTCAGCGAAGGATGAGCAAAGAATACCACCTGCGCCTGTAATAACACAAACTTTATTCATTTTAATTTCTCCGTTTTAAAAATTAGTTTTTAGCATCCTTTTCGATTGCTTCCCAAAGGCCAAGAAGATATGTTGCACCAAGAGCTCTGTCATAAAGACCATATCCATATCTACCCTTTTCGCCCCAAATCATTCTTCCATGGTCAGGACGCATATATCCATCAAATCCGTTATCGTGAAGCGCTTTCATAATACCGTAAATATCAAGAGAACCGCAATCAGTAGGATGAGCAACCTCATGGAACTGACGAGGACCTGTATGCTTAACGTTACGGATATGAGCAAAGTGAATTCTCTTTGCAAATTTTGCGCTCATTCTTACAAGGTCATTTTCAGTGGAAGCACCAAGAGAACCTGTGCAGAATGTGAGTCCGTTTTCAGGAAGGTCAACAATATTTAAAAATCTTTCAAGATTTTCTTCACAAGTAATAATTCTGGGAAGACCAAAAATTCCCCACGGCGGGTCATCGGGGTGAATTGCCATATTAATACCAACCTCGTGAGCAACAGGAATAACCTTTGTCAAGAATGCTTCAAGATTCTTCCAAAGCTGTTCTTCATCAATAGCTTCATACTGCTTGAGAAGATCGCGAAGTCCGTCAAGTGTATAGCTTTCATCCCAACCGGGCAATGAAAGACCACCGTCAAGAGGATTCATTGCAAGAACTGTCTGCTCATCATAAGCCAAGCTGTTAGAACCATCTTCCGCCTGATGCTCAAGCTCACTTCTAAGCCAGTCAAAAACGGGCATAAAGTTATAGCAAACGCACTTAACACCTGCCTTTGCAAGTCTTCTGAGATTTTCACAATAATTTTCAATAAGCTGGGGAGCTTTTTCGTTACCAAGTTTAATATCCTCAGGAACGGGAACGCTTTCAACAACCTCAAATTTCAATCCATGAGCTTCAGCGCTTGCCTTAATTGCATTAATGCTTTCTTCACTCCACACTCCACCTGCAGGCACATCATATACCGCAGAAACTATAGAGTACATCTCTGGAATTTGAGAAATCTGTTCAAGAGTTACGGGATCATTGGGACCGTAATGCCTGAATGTCATTTTCATAGAATATTTCCTCCTATTTTTTGTTATAAGTATAAAAATCAATCTACATACTTGATTTAAGTATATCACAAATCCATAGTTTTTGCAATATCATTTTTTTATTTTTATAATGAAAATTTTGCTTTTTAACTAAAATATTATCTATTTTTTTACGAACAAACATTTTTCTTTAATATTTTCAAAAAAATCTCATTTAACTATTGAAAAAAAATTAAAAATAATATATAATATATTCGTAAAACTTTTACCAATAAGGAGTTCAAAAATGGCAAGAAGAGATTGTGAAACTCAAATGTTCCGTGTTCCCAGCGAACGTGAGGACGAAACAAGAAGAATTCTACAAGAAATTTACAACGCTTTGAGTGAAAGGGGTTACAATCCAATCAATCAAATTGTTGGATATATTATTTCTGAAGATCCTACTTATATCACAAACCACAACAATGCTCGCGCACTCATCAGAAAGCTTGACCGTGATGAGCTTCTTGCAACATTGTTAAAGGATTATCTTGGAATATAAAATGAGATTTATTAATTTAAAAACAAGGGTCGAGGAATCTTGTGTTCCTTGCCCTACCGTTCTATGCATAGGTAATTTTGACGGTGTTCATCTTGGACACCGTCAACTTGTTAATGCAGTATTGGAAAAATACGAATCATTAAAAAAGACATACACCCACCTCACTTGTGGAGCTTGGTTTTTCGATTCAAACTTTTATAAAAATACTGTCGAAATATATTCATTAGATGAAAAACTCGACGTGTTCGCTTCTCTTGGATTAGAATATGCAATAATTGCTGATTTCAATGATATGAAATCACTATCACCGGATGAATTTGTAGTTTCTGTTTTACAGGATAATTGCAAATGCATCCATGCCGTATGCGGCGAGAATTTTAGATTTGGTTCAAAGGCTTCAGGCACTAGCCATTCGCTTGTTGATCTAATGCATGGCAATGCTACAATTGTTCCATTGATGTCAGTTAAAGAAAGCATTGATTATGAAAATGACATTGTAGTTTCTTCTACTTACATTCGTTCATTACTTGCAGATGGACATATTTGCAGAGCTAATCACCTGTTGGGACGCAATTATTCCATTCTTGAACCCGTAGTACACGGCAAAGCATTAGGCAGAACTTTGGGTATTCCCACAATCAACCAAAACGTTAATAGCAAGCAATTGATTTTGAAAAATGGAATTTATGCTACCGATTGCACAATTAACGGAAGAAAATATTTGGGAGTTACTAATGTAGGTGTTCGTCCAACGGTTGAAGAAAATGGACGCAAAAATATTGAAACTCACATTATTGATTTCGATGGTGATTGCTATGATCAATATGTAAAAGTTGAGTTTATGGCGCGCATTCGCGATGAAATGAAATTTGATACCATAGAAGATCTCAAAGCACAAATTAAATTAGACATAAACAAGACCCGAGAAATTTTTATACACAACTAAAAAAGAGGTGAGAACTATGCTCAAAAAAGTTATAATTTTTTCTGTTTTGAGTATTATACTGTTCTCATCTTTTTCTTTATACAGTTTTGCCTTTGAACTTGATGAGTCTAATGCTACTGTTGATGGGTACTATCTATATGATATTTCCCACAGTATACTTATGGCAAATGATAATTGCGACAAGAAAATTTCACCATCCTCAACAGTCAAAATTATGGCTGCGTGTGTTGTATTAGAATCAGGAATCGATTTACAGCAAGAGATAACCGTAACTGAAAGTATGCTAAGAGAGGTTTCGGGCCGCAGTATGTATCTTAAAGAAGGCGACATACTAACTATTGAAGATCTTCTTTATGCTATGCTTTGTGGAGGATACAACGATGCAACACACATTTTAGCCCTAACAATTTACCCCGCAATTTATAAGTTCACCGAAAAAATGAATGAAAAAGCCACAGCACTGGGAATGAATGATACTCATTATTTAAACCCAACAGGAATAGATGGTGTTGGAATGTATACTACCATAAATGATATTTCCAAACTTGCTAAATATATGGCTCAAAACGAATTGTTTGTTAATATTTGCTCAACAAAATATTACAAATTATCTGAAAAAGCAACTTGTGACTACAGAACCATAACAAATCGTTCTTCTTTAGTATCCGAATACAAAGGGCTAGCAAATTTTAATACAGGATCCAATAATAATGGTGATTGTGCTGTTTTGTTTTATAAAACTAGCGAAATTTCATTGATTTCGATTGTAATGAATGCTAAGTCAGTAGATAACAAGGATACTAAAAATTTTGCTGAAACATATTCAAGAAAGCTGATTTCTCACGCACTTAATGATTATTCCACCAAAACCATAAAAACTCAAACAGATGTTATCACTTCTCTGCCCGTTGAATATTCTATTTCATCTAAAGAAATTGATATATATTTGCAAGAGGATTTAAAAGTATTTCTTTCGAACGATATCGATATAAATAATGATTTAACTTATAGTATTTACATAAATAACGGAGAATTGAAGGCTCCATTAAAGGCAGGCGATACTATTGGTACTCTAACTGTTTTTAATGATGGAGTATTACTAGCAAATGTTCCACTGACAATCAACGATAATATAGATAGAAATGCTTTTTTATATTCATTGGATATGATGAAGCAATTCGTTCTGAGCAAAGTGTTTTTCATTTCGCTTGTAATTTTCTTGCTACTAATAGTCATTTATTATATATTACTCAATCGCAAACACAAGAAAAAGAAAAGAAAAACAAGAAAGAAGCCAACATAAGTTGGCTTCTTTCTTTAGTCAAGTTCTTTTTTACCTGTGTAAAGCTCATAGTATCTTCCCTGCATTTCAAGAAGCTCTTCGTGAGTTCCTCTCTCAACAATTTCACCGTGTTCAAGCACCATAATAGCATTTGAATTTCTTACGGTAGATAGTCTATGCGCAATAACGAAAGTTGTTCTGTTTTTCATAAGTCTATCCATACCGTGTTCGATATGACGTTCAGTTCTAGTATCAACAGAACTTGTTGCTTCGTCAAGAACAAGTATGGGAGCTTTAGAAAGTGCAGCTCGTGCGATGTTTAAAAGCTGTCTTTGACCTTGTGAAAGATTTGCACCATCACCTTCAATTACGGTATTATATCCATCCGAAAGACGCATGATAAAGCTATGTGCGCTTGCGGTTTTTGCCGCCTCGATAACTTCTTCATCAGTAGCATCAAGTCGTCCATAACGAATATTTTCCATAATAGTTCCGGTAAACAAGTGAGTATCCTGCAAAACCATTGCAATATTCTTTCTCAAGTCGGAAAGATTATACTCTTTAATATCTACACCATCTATTGTAATCTTGCCGGATTCAATATCGTAAAAACGGTTAAGAAGGTTAGTAACTGTAGTTTTACCAGCACCTGTTGAACCAACAAAAGCGATTTTTTGACCCGGATGCGCATACAAAGATATATTTTTAAGAATTGTTTTTTCAGGAGAATATCCAAAAGTTACGTTTTCAAGCACAACGTCTCCCTTGATATTTTCCGCAGAATGTACTTCTCCGACACTTTCAATTTCGGGTTCTCTATCCATAAGCGCGAATACACGTTCAGCACCCGCAAGAGCTGAAAAGATAGTGCTCATCTGCTGAGAAATCATATTAATGGGCATGGAGAACTGTCTTGAATAGTTTACAAAAACCGAAAGTCCACCAACGTCAAATCCTTGAAGAACACAAAGTAATCCACCAATACCTGCAGTTAATGAGTAACTAATTTGGCTCATATTTCCAAGCACGGGACCCATAATACCACCAAAGAATTGCGCTTTAAATTGTTTTTCACGCATATCGCTATTAAGTGTATCAAATTCTTCTTCACACACTTTTTCGTGATTAAATACTTTAATAACCTTTTGCCCTGAAACAGATTCTTCTATATATCCGTTTATTGCACCCAAAGCAGCCTGCTGACCAACGTAATACTTTGAGGATCTCATAGCAATTTGTCCTGCCAAAAGCGCAAAAATCGGAATAAATACAATCGTTATGAGTGTAAGCCAAATATTTGTATATATCATCATACAAAGTGTACCAATCAGCGTTATCGAACCCGAAATAAGGTTAATAACAGTATTATGAAGCATCATATCAATATTATCAATATCATTTGTAAAGCTGCTCATAATAGTTCCGTTGCTATCACTATCAAATGCTCTTACAGGCAATTTTTGCACCTTTTTAAAGAGATCATTTCTAAGATTTTCAATAGCATTCATAGAAACCGAAAGCATTAATCTTGACTGCAAATAGTTAGCGCAAATGCCACAAAGATATACACAACCGATCACTGAAAGAATTAATGCCAAATATTCGAGTGGTTGATCAAATGAAATTCCTAAAAATTCAAGCTTACCTTGTCCTACCAAAGCATTAATTACAGGACGCAAAATATATGCACCCGTAAGTGAAGCAAGTGTATTAAAAAACATACACACAAGCACCAAAACCAAACGGAATTTATACTTTGACAAATATGAAAGCAATCTTTTTATGGTCGCTTTTGTATTCTTGGGTTTTCCCTTTGCTCTAACGCCGGGGCCACCACCTCGTCTTGGACCGGGACCGCCACCCATCATTTTACCCATTGGACCCTTGGAGGATTTGCCACCATATTGCTTTTGAAGTTCTTCTAAAGTTCTTGCAGCCATTATTTTTTATCCTCCTTCTTATCCATTTGTGAATAGTAAATTTCTTGATATGTCAGATTGTTTTCAAGTAAATATTCGTGTGTACCGACACCTGTAATCTTTCCTTCATCAAGAACTATAATTTCATCTGCATCCTTAACAGAATTGATTCTTTGTGCGATAATAATCTTTGTTGAATCTTTAAGACTGTTTTTGAATGCTTCTCTAATTTTTGCTTCAGTAGCCATATCTACAGCACTAGTAGAGTCATCAAGAATCAAAATTTTAGGCTTTTTGAGCAATGCTCTTGCAATACAAAGACGTTGCTTCTGACCACCTGAAACGTTAGTACCACCTTGTCCAAGATCCATATTATAACCGTCAGTGAAGCTTGTAATAAATCCATCTGCCTGGGCATAATCAGCAGCTTCACGAATTTCTTCCATTGATGCATCACTATCTCCCCAACGAAGATTGTCAATTATGCTACCCGAGAACAAAATATTCTTTTGAAGCACCATGCCCACACCTTCACGAAGATTATAGAGTGAGTAATCCTTGACATTAACACCATCAACTAAAACCTCTCCCTCATCAACATCGTAAAGACGAGCAATCATTGATACAAGCGTTGTTTTTCCACATCCGGTTGATCCAATAATTCCAATGGTATCACCGGCATTTATCTTCAAATTAATGTTGTCAAGAACCTTCTCTGCGCTGTCTTTATAATAACGGAAGGATACATCTCTAAACTCAATTTCTCCTTTAAGAACTATATGATCAGTATCCTGTGCAGCATCAACAATATCAATCTCTTCGTTGAGCACTTCAGATATTCTCTTAGCCGATGCCATTGAACGCGAGAACATCATGAACAAGAATGTAACCATCATTAGAGATGACAAAATTTGTGTGATATATGTTACGAATGAAGCAAAGTCACCAGTATTCATTTGACCACCAAGTACTTGCTGACCGCCAAACCAATATACCGCGATAGATGTAGCATTCATGATTAATGTCATAACGGGTGACATCAATATCATATTTTTCATAGCAGATCCGGCTGTATTTTTAAGATCTGCATTGGCATTTTTAAATTTATTTTCTTCAAAGTCTTCTCTAACAAAAGATTTAACAACTCTCACATTGGTAAGATTTTCTTGAACTGTAGAGTTAAGTCCATCCATTTTGGTTTGCATCTTACCGAACAACGGAAATCCGCGAACAATTATGCAAGCAATAGAAATAAGCAAAATCGGTACGGAAACCGCAAGAATTACTGACAATGAAGGGTTTAGATTAATAGCCATAATGAGAGCGCCAATAAGCATTCCCGGAGCGCGGAAGAACATTCTAAGCATCATATTAACAAAATTCTGCAACTGAGTTACATCATTTGTTAAACGCGTTACAAGTGATGCAGAACTGAATTTATCTATATTGGAGAAAGAAAAATTCTGTATTTTTTTGTAAATATCTGCTCTAAGATCAGCAGCAAAATTTACGGATGCTTTGCCTCCAAAATACGCACCTCCAATGCCGCCAATCATCATAAGTATAGCAGTAAATATCATTCCAACAGCAATCGCTATAATAAAGAAGGCATTATTTCCAATTTTGTCATAAAGCCACAAAATAATAGAAGGCATATTTTCTGTCTTACCGTCAATCCCCAAATTGATAATATAAGCCAAAAGACGAGGCATAAGTATTTCACCTATAACCTCAATTATCATGCAAAATGGGCCAATTACAAAGTATGGAAAATAAGGCTTTATATATTTCCACCAATTAATTCTTTTATTGTTTTTCATCTGTCTTCCTCACGCAACAACATTTTTCATTATTTTTTGTTAATTTGGATTGCATTTTATCCAAAAAGTTATTAAATAAAACTATTTCTTCGTTTGTAAAATCCTCAAAAATTTCACTATCAATTTCTTCGAAAATTTTATACGAATTATCTATTATTTGTTTACCTTTCTCGGTAATCTTAATTCTATTAAATCTGCTATCATTTTCAAAAGTTGTTCTTTTT
The DNA here is from genome assembly GCA_045612715.1 of Eubacteriales bacterium. Classification (GTDB taxonomy): domain Bacteria; phylum Bacillota; class Clostridia; order Oscillospirales; family CAG-272; genus RGIG4608. The sequence goes on along the minus strand of JAZKZP010000115.1, from coordinate 25,712 downwards.
ACTAACCCTTCAGCTTCTAAAGATTTAAGAGAACGCGCAACCGCTGCAGGTGTTATACCAAATCGTTCAGCTATTTCTTTTTGAGAAGAAATTTCTCCTTCTTTGGCAATATACATCAAAAGATGATGTTGACTGTGATGAATTCCCATTTGAGAAATATCACGTTCACATATCATTCTATGTAACCTTGAAACACGAAGCATTTTGCGCATAGTCGTTTTATATAATTCAAAATTATTTTTTTCCATCTTGCACTCCTTCGCAAAATAATTAACACGTTAACTATTATAGCATAAAGTTTAGAATTGTCAATACTTTTATTACTTTTTTATAAAAAAATTTGAGCATTTGCAAACGCAAATGCTCAAATAAAAATCAAAGTATATTAATTCCTTTTTCTTCACAGAATTTATGATCTTTTTCACTCCAAAATGACGACTGCACTTCCCCAATATGAGCCTTTCTTAAGAAAAACATACACATTCGTGACTGGCCAATACCTCCACCTATTGTATAAGGTAAATCACCTGCAAGCAAAGCACTATGGAATGGCAATGCTGCTCTTTCTTCACAACCGCTGATAGCAAGCTGATTCTTCATAGCATCTTCATCAACTCGAATACCCATTGACGAAAGTTCAAGTGCAATATCAAGGACGGGATAGTAAACCAAAATATCACCATTTAAGCTCCAATCATCATAGTCAGGAGCTCTTCCATCGTGTTTTTCACCAGACCCAAGTTTGCCACCTATCTGCATAAGAAATACTGCTTTTTTCTCTTTGCATATAGCATATTCCCTATCCTTTGGAGAAAGATCAGGATACATATCCTCAAGTTCTTGAGTGGTAATAAATTCTATTTCTTCAGGTAAAATTTTACCCACAAAAGGATATTCGCTTGATATGTAAATTTCGGTATGTCTTAGCGCACGATAAATTGATTTTACGGTCTTTTTGAGAGTATATTCGTTTCTTTCACTCTTATCAATAATACGCTCCCAGTCCCACTGATCAACAAACATTGAATGAATATTATCAAGTTCTTCATCTCGGCGTATAGCATTCATATCCGTATATAAACCTTCGTGAAGTTCAAATTTATATGTTTTGAGAGCCATTCTCTTCCACTTTGCAAGAGAGTGAACTATTTCCAACTGCTCGCCACTATATACATCAAAAGAAACAGGTCTTTCATGCCCGTTGAGATTGTCATTAAGACCACTGTTTGATGGCACAAAAATAGGTGCAGACACACGAGTTAAATTTAATTCAACCGCAAGTTGTCTTTCAAAAAAGTCTTTGACTTTTTTGATTGCTACCTCTGTTTCTCTTAAAGTCAATATTGATTTATAATCATTTGGAATAGAAAATTGCAACATTGTAGTTTCCTCTATTAATTATTATTTTGCTTTAATAAGCTCGTATAACTTATCAGAAAGAGTCACAAATTGCTCAATACTGAGCTTTTCGCCTCGAATATCGGGATTATGACCGCATTCAACTATAGCATTAGTTATCTCATCCTTTTCAAGTTCAGAGAAGCAAGCGGACAAAGCATTGGGTAAGGTTTTTCTTCTCTGTTCAAATGCACCCTTGATTGTTCTGAAAAGTGTTTTTTCATCTTTGGGAACATATGGCTTATTTTTATGAAGCCTAATTCTAACAACTGTAGAATTCACTTTGGGAGCAGGCAAAAAGTTACCCGCACTTACAGTAAACAACTTTTCTGCGATGCCATAATATGCAAGAACTGCAGTTATTGCACCGTAATCAGATTTCCCTGCTTTAGCGCAAAGGCGGTCAGCCACCTCTGATTGTATCATAATAGTTATGTAATCAAATGGCAAACCACATTCCAAAAGCTTCATCAATATAGGAGTGGTAATATAGTACGGCAAATTCGCACAAACGGACACCTTGCCCTTTTCAAAATACGGCTTAAGCAATTCATCAAGGTCCGCTTTCATAACGTCTTCATTATAAACTGTAACATTGGTGAACTCGCCCAAAGTATATTTCAAAACGGGAATCAATCCATGGTCAATCTCAAGTGCCACTACATCTCTATAGCGCAAAGCAAGTTCGGTTGTTAAAGGTCCGATCCCAGGGCCTATTTCCAAAATAGAAGTATCCGTACTATCCGCACAGTTATCGGCTATATCTTCCACAACGGCTCTATTAATCAAGAAATTTTGACCAAATTCCTTTCGAAATTTAATATCAAAAACACTCATTATATGCTTTATTGTTTTAACATCACAAAGATTCATATTTTTCCTCTTTTTTAAAAAATATTATTTCTATCACTTGACAAAATAAAAATTAAGTGTTAGAATATACGAGTCAATCTTGCTAGTGTAGCACAGTCGGTAGTGCAGCTGATTCGTAATCAGCAGGTCGAAAGTTCGAGTCTTTTCACTAGCTCCAAATAGCTGTCAGGTAAGTTTAGACTTTCTTGACGGCTTTTTTGTTTTTCAACATCGTTTATTATATACTATTTTTCGTAAAATTTCAAGGCATTATCAATATTTTCTCTCAACTTTCATATATTTTTATAAATAAGCAATAGCGAGGTGGAAATTTTGCAATCCAATGAAACATTCTTATCTTTAACAAAAAAATTTGATTATCAAGAGTTAAGAGACAAGATATATGAATTACAAGAGAAATTTGATTTTATAGAAGTCAATGCTATTGGTAAAACAATACTTGGCAAGAGCATTCCCTTGATTACGATAGGCGATGGTAAGAAAAATGTAGTCTATATTGCATCTCATCATGGCATGGAGTGGATAACAAGTGCATTATTAATAAACTTTATTTATGATGCCTGTTGCGAATACAGAAGGAACTCAAGTATTTTTGATATATCGACAAAAGTACTTTTTGAAACGCGCAAGATACACATAATACCTATGCTTAATCCCGATGGCGTAGAATATGCTATCCACGGTATTGCATCTAACAATATCCTCAAAGAAAGATTGATCAAATATAATAACGGAACTGATTTTTCTCATTGGCAAGCCAACGCAAGAGGAGTTGATTTAAATCACAATTACAGCTCAGGATTTTCTGAATATAAAATTATTGAGCGAAAACTAAATTTATACAATGGAGCGAATAGTAAATATAGCGGTGAATATCCTGAAAGCGAACCTGAAACTCGCGCGCTTTGCAACTTTGTTAGATGGATAAAACCAGATTTAGGATTATCTCTTCATACACAAGGTGAAGAAATATATTACACTAGCGGAGAAAAGTCTTGTTCAGCTTCCCTATCTTTAGCTAAGACCATATCACGTCTAACAGGATATAAAATTTCATTGCCTTCAGGCACAGCAAAATATGGAGGATTTACCGATTGGTTTATAGAGGAATTTAACAAACCGTCATTTACCTTGGAATGTGGATTGGGAGAAAATCCTCTTCCTTTTTCTGATTTTAATAAAATTTACCCCAAAATCAAACGTGCTTTATTCACTTTACCAATACTCATTTAAAGGAATTGTTTTAAAACAGTTCCTTTTTTATTGTTTTTATAGACAAAAAGCAATATCAAATACTATGCACTTTTGACAAAAATAACACTGCTAATGAATTATGTTCACATTTGCTATTGATTTTTATATAATAATTGTGTTATAATTACTGTGTTTGTATAACGTATATATATTAATATGAAAGTTTGAGGGATAAAAATGAAAGGAGCTTATAGTGCATTTTATATTGCAAATATAGTTTTTCAATCAATTTTTACTCTCCTGTTTCATATTGGATTAGGGTTGCTTTTATCTTGGCTTTTAGTCGAGAAATGTGGATTGCCTGCTTGGATATATGCGATAATTATTATAATTGCGGTCATTTCAGGATTGATATCAATGATAAAATTCATTCTTTCGGCAATGAGAGCATTAGATAGTCTTGAAAAAGCTCGCAAAGAAAAACGGAGACAAAATGGAAAGCAATAAAAATCATTCTCATATAGAGGTCATTTATTTGGCAATTGGCGAGGCTATTGTTTCATTGCTCACAATTCTGATATCTATCGCAATCGGATATTTTGATTGGACGGTTATCAGCGGTGTCATTCTTGGTTCAATAGTCACCATAGTTAACTTCATCATTCTTTCGTATTCTGTTAATAAAGCAATTAATAAATTTATTGCTTTGCGTGGGGATAAGAAAATGACCGATGAAGAAGCAGAAAAATTCGCCAAAGAAAATTCATTAAAAGTTCAAAATGCAGTAACCAAGTCTTACGTTTTAAGAACGGGACTTATGATCGGCTCACTTGTCATAGCATTTATCACAAAACTCTTTAATCCCATAGCTACGTTAATTCCACTTGCTATGTACAAGCCCCTTCTTTATGCAACACAATTTATAAAAAGCAAGAGAGGTGAATAGATTTGGAAATATCAATTACAGGTCCGAAGGTGTTTGTCAGAATTGATAAGCTTTATGAACAGTTCGCAGGAACTATAGTTGACATTTTCGGCAACTTCGGTAATTTCATAACACAAACGACCGTTTCACTTTTCGTTGTAACAATTATGCTTATGATAATCGCTTATGCTGTTACAAGAAAGATTGAAAAACGCCCCGGCGCTGTTCAGGTTTTGGTTGAAAAAGTACTCAACATGCTATATGATCTTGTTGAAGATACTATGGGCAAGCACAACTTAAAATTTGCTCCATACATAGGCACTTTGTTCCTTTCCTGTATGATTGGAAGCTTAATTGGAACAACCTTCATCTTTCGTTCTACAACTGCTGACTTTTCCGTCACATTGGCCTATGCTCTTGTTACATCTGTTATGGTTTGGTATCACAACATCAAAGCCAACGGATTTATTGGTTGGCTTAAAGGCTTCACTGAACCAATTGTAGTAATGACGCCTATGAATCTTATTGGAGAAGTAGCACAGCCAATAGCAATGGCATTCCGTCATTTTGGTAACGTTGCAGGTGGTGGAGTACTCACAACTCTAATTTATGCTGCGCTTGCTGTGGCAACACAAGCAATTTTCAGTTGGTTGCCTGCGCAGATCGCATCAATAGTACCGCCCTTACTTCAGGTCGGCATTCCCGCATTTCTTTCGTTGTATTTTGACTTTTTCTCATCATTCGTTCAAGCATTTGTATTTTGCTTGTTGACAATGGTGTATGTCGCTGGAGCATGTCCTCCACCCGCAGAAGAAGACAATGCAAATAAATAACACAAGTTCAAAAAAATTTTATTTAAAAAGGAGAATTTAAAAATGGATGTTTTAGCAGCAAGAGCACTTGGTGCAGCAATTTGTATGGGTATCGGTTCTATCGGTCCCGCTATCGGTGAAGGTCTCGCAGTATGCAAGACACTTGAATCTATGGCTCGTCAACCCGAAATCTCAGGTGACCTTCGTACAACAATGATTCTTGGTTGTGCAGTTACCGAAACAACAGGTATCTACTCTCTCGTAGTTGCCCTTCTTCTCATTTTCGTTGGTGTAAACTAATTATTTGTTAAAATTAAGGAGAACATAATGAGTGTAGTAATTGATGCTTTTGAATCATTTGTCGGTGTTAACGTTTGGACAATGATCTTTGCATGGTGTAACCTACTTGTTCTATATTTGTTCTTAAAAAAGATACTTTTCAAGCCAATGAAGAATATGATTGATTCAAGGCAAAAAGAAGTTGACGATATGTATGAAAATGCTGAAAACGCAGAAAAACAAGCAAATGAAATGAAGATTTCTTATGAAGAAAAGTTGAATAAGGCCACCGAAGAAAGCGAAGAATTACTTCGCACAGCTCTTCGTCGCGCTCAACTCAAAGAGGAAGAAATTATTCGTGATGCTCAAGATGAAGCGGCAAGAATTTATGATCGCGCTCAAGAGCAAATTGACCTTGAAAAGAAGCGTGCTCTCAGCGAAGTAAAGGATGAGGTTTCAGGTATGGCTATCGAAATTGCCGGTGCTGTTATCGGTCGCGAGGTTTCAGAAAAAGAACACTCCGAATTCATAGATTCCTTTATTGACAGTGTTGGTGAATAATATGGCATATATTGACAACAATGCAAAAAATTACGGTGATGCTTTATTTATGCTTGCAAAAGAGCTTGATGAAATTGATATCGTAAAAAACGATTTTGAAGTTCTTTGCAAAGCATTTGAGCAAAACACCGACTATCTTAAGCTTCTTGATACCCCTTCTCTTTCTCGCGAAGAAAGAGTTAAACTCGTTGACTCAGCATTTAACGGATTAAATAAAAATCTTGTTAATATGGTGAAGCTTCTTGCTGAACGAAGATTTATTCATTTAATTTTCAAAATCAATGAAGCATATCTTGCAGATTATGACGAGCACTATGGTATTGAACGCGTAGAAGCAATCTCAGCAATTCCTTTAAGCATAGAACAGTTAGAAAAACTAAAATCTAAGCTTGAAAAAGTAACTAAAAAACAAATTATAGTTACAAACACTATTGATTCCTCGATCCTTGGTGGTATGAAACTCCGTTATCTTGGAATACAAATTGATGGCTCTATTAAAACAAAGCTTGATAACTTCGAAAAGAGTCTCAAAGATTTAGTAATTTAAAAAGTTGGTGAAAAAATGCAGTCAAGAATAGATGATATTTCAAAAATCATAAAAGAGCAGATTCGTCACTATGAAAGTAAAACTGAACAGGACGAAATCGGCTATGTAATATCTGTTGGTGACGGTATTTCAAAGGTTCACGGACTTGATAAGTGCAAAGCAAATGAGTTGCTTGAATTTTCAAATGGCTCATACGGTATGGCACTTAACCTTGAAGAAACCTTCGTTAGTTGCGTTCTTCTCGGTAATGATGTTGGTATTAAGGAAGGCAGTATCGTTAAACGCACGGGACGAGTTGTTTCCGTTCCCGTTGGCGAAAAACTTGTTGGTCGCGTAGTTAACGCACTTGGTCAACCCATTGACGGCAAAGGTCCTATTGATATCACAGAGTTCAGTCCCATTGAAAGACGTGCCTACGGCATCATTGAAAGAAAATCAGTTTCTGTTCCCTTGCAGACGGGTATTAAGGCAATCGACTCTATGATTCCCATCGGCAGAGGCCAGAGAGAACTTATTATCGGTGACAGACAAACAGGTAAGACTGTTATTGCTACCGATACAATAATAAATCAAAAGGGTAAAGACGTTATTTGTATTTACGTTGCGATAGGTCAAAAGCAATCCACAGTAACTACTGTTGTTGATACGCTTTATCGCGCAGGTGCTATGGATTACACTATCGTTGTTTCCGCTAATGCAAGTGACCCTGCCCCACTTCAGTATATCGCTCCCTACGCAGGATGCGCTATGGGTGAATACTTTATGGATAAGGGACGTGATGTTTTGATCATCTACGATGATCTCTCTAAACACGCAGTAGCTTATCGTGCCCTTTCCCTTCTCATTAGAAGACCTCCGGGACGTGAAGCGTACCCCGGTGACGTTTTCTATCTTCATTCAAGACTTCTTGAAAGAGCTGCAAGACTTGCCCCCGAATACGGTGGCGGTTCTCTTACCGCACTTCCAATTATTGAAACACAGGCAGGTGACGTTTCTGCCTATATTCCCACAAACGTTATTTCCATTACTGATGGACAGATTTTCCTTGAATCTGAGCTTTTCCACTCTGGTGTTAGACCTGCCGTTAACCCCGGTATCTCGGTATCCCGTGTTGGTGGTAATGCGCAAATCAAGGCAATGAAGAAGGTTTCAGGTACACTTAAGCTTCTCTATTCTCAATATCGTGAGCTTCAAGGATTTGCTCAGTTCGGCTCAGATCTTGATGCTGATACTAAAGCAAGACTTGAACAAGGTGCAAGAATTGTTGAAGTTCTTAAGCAGAACAGAAATTCCCCGATTGCAGTTGAGCTTCAGGTTGCAATTATTTACGCAGTAGTAAATAATATGCTTCGTGAAATTCCTGTTGCTGATATTCATCGTTTTGAAGAAGAATTGTTTGAATATCTTACAGCGGTTAAGAGTGATCTTCTTGCGTCTATTAGAGAAACAGGTGAGTTGTCTAACGAAACTGCAGAGCAACTCAAGGAATCTATCCTTAGTGTTAAGGAAAAATTTATCAAGTAATTATCTATGAAAGGAAGTGTATAGCATGGCAGGAATGAACGACATAAAAGCCCGCATTAAAAGTGTTGAAGGTACTATGCAAATAACCAAAGCTATGGAGCTTGTGGCAACGTCAAAGCTTCGCCGTGCAAAAGAAACTGTTGAACGTACACGTCCATTCTATCAGGTTTTAGGCAGTGCCATTGACGATATTGTATCATTGTCAGCAGATAGTGAACTTTGTTGGTTCGATAAAAACGCAAGTAACAAAACGCTTTTTATCGTATTTGCAGGTGACCGCGGTCTTGCAGGTGGATACAATTCTAATATATTTAAGTTGACAGAAAAGCTTAGTGCCGAAAAAGAAGCTATTTGGCTTCCTATCGGTAAAAAAGCTGTCGAGTATGCTAAACATAGAAACTATAGTATTCTTACTGATGCTTTCGCTGAAGCAGCTGACCAGGGTGTTGGTTCAATTCTCTCTTTAGGCAAAATTGTTAGTGACGGTTTTGCCAATGGTGAGTATGGTGAAGTTATCCTTGTGTTTACAGAATTTGTTTCTATGATGACACAAAGACCGGTATATGAACCCCTTTTACCGTTAAGAAAAATGGAATCATCAAAAGGAATTGATTTTAAAACAGACTGCAACCCTGCAGAAATGCTTAACCAAATCGTTCCCCAGTATGTTGGTGGTGTTATGTACTCAGCTCTTTGCGAAAGCTTAGCATCCGAATCAGGTGCAAGAAGAATGGCAATGAATTCAGCTAACAAAAATGCTGAAGAAATAATTGGCTCTTTGATGCTTCATTATAATAGAGCTCGTCAGGCAGCTATAACTCAAGAAATTACAGAAATCGTGTCAGGCGCTGAAGCACTTTGATTTAGCGCACACAGTTTGAAAGGAAATAAAGCAGATGAAAAACATCGGCAAAGTAATACAAATTATCGGACCTGTACTTGATATCAGGTTCGAAAACGGACAACTTCCCGACCTTCTCGGTGCTATTGAAATCGAGCACGAGGGTAAAACCATTGTCTGTGAAGTGGCAAGCCAGCTTGGTGATGACGTTGTAAGATGTATCGCTATGTCTTCAACAGATGGTATGTCAAGAGGTATGGAAGCAGTTTATACCGGTACAGGTATTACTGTTCCCGTAGGTAAAGAAACTCTTGGCAGAATCTTTAACCTTCTCGGCGAACCTATTGACAACCTTCCTGCGCCCGAAAATGCAGAAAAATGGTGCATTCACAGAGATCCCCCCTCTTATGCTGAACAAGAAAGCGCTACTGAAATACTTGAAACAGGTATCAAAGTAGTTGACCTTATCGCTCCATACACCAAGGGTGGTAAGATTGGTCTTTTCGGCGGTGCCGGAGTTGGAAAAACAGTACTTATTATGGAGCTTATCAATAACGTAGCTAAAGAGCACGGTGGTATCTCAGTATTCACAGGAGTTGGTGAGCGTACAAGAGAGGGTAATGACCTCTATAACGAAATGAAGGAGTCAGGCGTTCTTTCCAAGACCGCACTTGTTTACGGTCAGATGAACGAACCTCCGGGAGCAAGAATGAGAGTTGGTCTTTCAGGACTTACTATGGCAGAATATTTCCGTGATCAAGAAGGTCAAGACGTTCTTCTCTTCATCGATAACATCTATAGATTTACTCAGGCAGGTTCTGAGGTTTCTGCTCTTCTTGGTAGAATGCCCTCAGCCGTTGGTTATCAGCCCACACTTGCAACTGAAATGGGTGCTCTTCAGGAAAGAATCACATCTACAAAGCGCGGTTCTATCACATCCGTTCAAGCAGTTTACGTTCCTGCGGATGACTTGACAGACCCTGCTCCTGCAACAACGTTTGCGCACCTTGACGCAACTACAGTTCTTTCTCGTAGCATTGCTTCTCTTGGTATCTATCCTGCGGTTGATCCTCTTGAATCCACTTCAAGAATACTTTCTCCCGAAGTGGTGGGTATTGAGCACTATGAGGTTGCTCGTGAAGTGCAAAGAATGCTTCAAAGATATAAAGAACTTCAGGATATCATCGCAATTATGGGTATGGAAGAACTTTCTGAAGAAGATAAGCTCGTTGTTAACCGCGCAAGAAAGATTCAGAGATTCCTCTCTCAACCCTTCTCTGTTGCTGAACAGTTTACAGGTATGGAAGGCAAATATGTTCCTGTTAAAGAGACAATTCGTGGTTTCCGCGAAATTCTTGATGGTAAACACGATAATCTCCCTGAAAGTGCATTCTTGTTTGTAGGAACTATTGATGAAGCAGTAGAAAAAGCAAAAACTCTTGCACAATAATACGGGTGATTCATATGAAAGAATTTCATCTTGAAATATTAACTCCAGATGGACTTGCCTATGATGGTATGGTAGAAAGTTTGCTTGTTCATGCAGTTGATGGTGATATTGAATTTCTTGCGGGACATGTTGATTATATAACCACCTTGGGCATCGGTCGTGCACGAATTAAAGTAGCCGGTAAAGATAGATTTGCTTCTGTTTCTGGTGGATTTGTTACCGTAACATCTGGTGAAGTTAAATTAATAGCAACAACCTTTGAATTTGCTGAAAATATTGATATTGAAAGAGCTCGTTCTGCTAAAGAAAGAGCCAAAAATGTACTATCTTCTTCAAAAGACAATAAGGTAATTGAAATTGCTCGTTTGAAATTACAAAGGGCAATTTCCAGAATCAATGTTGCTGAACTAAAATAAATATAAAAAAGCAGAAAAGCAAAACTTTTCTGCTTTTTTCATTGCAAAAATCGACAAATTATGATATTATAAAGATAGTAAGTTTATTTTAGGAGTTTAAAGTGAAAAAGAAACAAATAATCATACTATCAATATTTATCGGTGCTATATTAATATTTGGCATTGTATTTGCTATATTATTAACCAGACATACTCATTCATTTGGCAAATGGGAAAAATTCAAAGATTCATCTTGCTCTGAATTTGGTATAGAAAGAAGATATTGCAACTGCGGAGAGCTTCAAGAAAAAAAGATTAACAAATCGCCTCATACCGAAAGCAGTTGGATTTTTAACAGCGAAGAAAACTCCAGAAAAATAATATGTTTAGTATGCAACCGCGTTATTAAAGTTGAATCTTTGAAAGATCATACTCACTCGTGGACTAAATGGTCTTTAGAAAAAGATTCTACTTGTACTGAAACAGGTATAAACTCAAGAACTTGTGAATGCGGAGCCAAGGATATTATAAGCATTGCTGCAACTGGACATAATTTAACCGAATGGTCCGTTATCAATGAAGCAAAATGCGATATTAATGGACTAAAACAACGTTTATGTTTAACGTGTACATATAAAGAAACAGAATTAATCGATGCCATTACTCATTTAGAAGATAATTGGATTATAAAAGGAAATGAAAAACACTTCCCTTGTAAATACTGTGGTACATTATTAAGAATTGAAGAAATTAACAAACCCTCTCAAAATCTTGAAATAATTGACGGTGCTATTCTTGGATTGGGCACCTGCACTGATATAGATATAATTATACCAAGAATATACGAGAATTATAGCATCCATCTTATTGGAGAACAAGCATTTGAATATTCCAACATTTTAAGCATTATTATGCCTGACGCCCTAACCACAATAAAGGACGATGCATTCTATCAATGCTCTAACCTTGAAATAATACACTTTGGTGAAAATGTCAAAACAATTGGTAATAAAGCCTTCTCTAGATGCATATCCATTAAAAACTTATATCTACCAAATTCGATTACACACATTGGTAAATCGGCATTTGCTTATTGCTCATCACTAGAGACATTGTACATTGGAAATAATGTATCCAAACTTGAAATGAGGGTATTTCAAGATTGTAAAAATTTGACCTCGATATATTTTAATGGTACTATCGAAGAATGGCATGCTATTGAAAAAGATCAAGAATGGGATTTAGGTACACCTAATTACATTATTTACTGTACTGATGGAAATATTAATAAATAAAAATATCGGTGGGAAATCCCACCGATATTTTTATCTATTTGCACCACAGCAATTCTTATATTTCTTACCGCTACCACAAGGACAAGGATCATTTCTTCCAACCTTTTCTGCTTTTTTGATAGTTATCAATTTTTTGGCAATTTCACCTGAAGCAGATTCCATAATGGGATTGGCTACCTGTACTCTTTGAGTATCGGGGGCTTTTTTTGTAAGACAAAGTATCATTCTTGCGGTGTTCTCTCTGATATCGTTAACAAGCTCGTCAAACATATCTGCACCACGGAAACGATATTCATTAACAGGATCTCTTTGAGCATATCCTTGGAGTCCGACACTACCCTTAAGATCATCCATAGCATCAATATGATCCATCCACTTAGTATCAACGTTACGAAGAAGAACCGCACGTTCAATCTCACGCATATTGTCAGCGCCAAAGATTTCTTCTTTTTCCTTGTAAACTGCATTTGCCTTTTCACAAAGAAGCTCTGTGATATTGTCAGTGTCAACTTTATTTTTAGATACAATATCCCTTATTTCAACAAGAGGATATTTTTCTCTCAAAAGAGGTATGAAGTATGTTTCAAATGCTTTAAGATCAAATGTCTTAGTATCTTCATCATAACATTCTGCAACCTTTTGCTGAACTGTTTCGGCAATCATATTTGCAATTTTTTGAGAAATATCCATACCGTTAAGAACGTCCTGTCTTTGTTTATAGATAAGCTCTCTTTGCTTATTCATAACGTCATCGTATGCAAGGACATTCTTTCTACGCTTAAAGTTAAGATCTTCAACTTTCTTTTGTGAAGATTCAATAATACCTGAAAATGCTTTAAAATCAAGACAATCTTCATCACTCATGCCAAGATTGTTAGCAATAAGGTGCATTCTTTCACCGCCGAAAAGACGCATAAGATCATCTTCAAGGGATAAGAAGAAGCAAGACTCACCAGGGTCTCCCTGACGTCCAGAACGTCCACGAAGCTGGTTATCAATACGGCGAGATTCGTGTCTTTCAGAACCAAGGATATACAAACCACCTGCTTCTCTAACCTTTTGTGCTTCAGGCTCAATTTCTTTCTTAAACTTCTTATTAAGCTCTGCAAAAGTTCTGCGAGCATTCATTATTTCTTCATCATCAACAATAGCTGTTCCTGTTGCAACAGAAATAAGTTCATCGGTAAATCCGAGTTTACGCATTTCATTCTTTGCCATAAATTCGGAGTTACCACCAAGCATAATGTCAGTACCACGGCCTGCCATATTGGTAGAAATAGTAACTGCGCCAAGCTTACCTGCTTGAGCTACAATCTCCGCTTCTTTTTCATGAAGCTTTGCGTTAAGAACAGTATGCTTAATTCCCTCTCTATCAAGAAGCTTTGAAAGTATCTCTGATTTGTCGATAGAAACTGTACCAACAAGCACGGGCTGTCCTTTAGCATGACATTCTTTAACCTGATTAACTATAGCTCTATATTTGCCATTAATAGTTTTATAGAGTACATCATTATGGTCAACTCTTATCATTGGCTTATTTGTTGGAATTTCAACAACGTCAAGAGTATATATTTCTCTAAACTCTGCATCTTCTGTAAGGGCTGTACCTGTCATACCAGAAAGCTTTTTATACATTCTAAAGTAATTTTGGAATGTAATAGTAGCAAGTGTTTGATTTTCTTTTTGTATCTGTACTCCCTCTTTTGCTTCTATAGCTTGATGAAGTCCGTTTGAGTATCTTCTACCGGGCATAAGACGTCCTGTAAAAGCGTCAACAATCATAACACCATTTTCATTTACAACGTAGTCAACGTCGCGTTTCATTGTACCGTATGCACGAATGGCTTGATTAATGTGATGCGCTATCTCATTGTTTTCAGGATCGCTTAGATTTTCAATTGCAAAGAATTTTTCAACCTTTCTTGTTCCTTCAGCTGTAAGAACAGCATTCTTTGCCTTTTCGTCAACAATATAGTCCGCGTCTATGTCATCATTATCATCCTTGTTATTGATCTCTTTAACAACAAGCTTTTTAAATCTACGAACTACCGCATCAGCTTTAGTATAAAGATCTGTTGAGGGATCTCCCGCACCCGAAATAATAAGGGGGGTTCTTGCTTCATCTATCAAAATAGAGTCAACCTCGTCAACGATAGCAAATGCGTGTCCCCTTTGAGCGAGATTCTGCTTGTAAACTACCATATTATCACGAAGATAGTCGAAACCAAATTCGTTGTTAGTTCCATAAGTAATATCGGCATTATACGCGTCTTTCTTTTGTTGAGGTGACTGACCATGAACTACAATACCTGTAGTAAGTCCCATAAAGCCATAAACTCTGCCCATTTCTTCGCTGTCACGGCAAGCAAGATAATCGTTAACTGTTACGATATGTACGCCCTCACCTGTAAGAGCATTAAGATATGCAGGCATTGTTGCAACAAGTGTTTTACCTTCACCAGTCTTCATTTCAGCAATTCTTCCTTGATGAAGAATGATACCACCGATAATCTGCACACGGAATGGACGCTTTCCAAGCACACGGTCAGCAGCTTCTCTAACCGCAGCAAAAGCATCAGGCAAAATATCATCAAGTGTTTCACCTTTGGCAAGTCTTTGTTTGAAAATAGGCGTCATTCCTGAAAGTTCTGCATCAGTCATTTTTGCATATTTATCTGCTAAAGCCTCAACTTGATTAACAATTTTATCTATTTTTTTCAATTCTCTTTCACTGTAAGTTCCAAACAACTTATCAAAAAGTCCCATTTGTTCCTCCAAAATAAAAATATCATCTCATTATACTACAAAATCAAAATAATTACCATAGTTTTTTGTAAATTTTTTAATTTATTATTGAAAAAATAGTACTTTTATTATATAATTAAGTGATAAATTGAAATAATAAAGGATTTTAAATATGGCTAATATAAATATAGTACTTCATGAACCTGAAATTCCACAAAATACCGGAAATATTGCACGAACATGTGCAGCAACAGGCGCAGCGCTCCACATTATAAAACCAATGGGATTTACTATTGATGACAAAAAGCTTAAGCGAGCAGGTCTTGATTATTGGCACTTACTTGATATAACTTACTATGAAAATCTTGATGATTTTTTTGCAAGAAACACCGATGCAACCGTTTTCTATTTTACTACCAAAGCACCAAGAAACTATACCGAAGTGAAATATGATGGTAGGGTTTTTATTATGTTTGGCAAAGAATCCAAGGGACTTCCCGAAACTCTACTTGCAAAAAATCCTGATACTTGCGTAAGAATACCGATGCGTCCCAATCTTCGTTCACTCAATCTATCCAACTCCGTTGCAATAGCTGTCTATGAAGTATTCAGACAAAATAACTTTGAAGGGTTGCTTGAAGAAGGCACGCCCACAACTTTTATGTGGGAAGATTATAAAATATAGAAAGGAGTTCACCTATGAAGGTACTCGTTGCTATGAGTGGCGGTGTTGATAGCGCTGTTTCTGCTCATCTTATAAAGCAAGAACACGAAGCTTTGGGCGTTACTATGAAGCTTCACGACGAAAGCGATAACTTAATATATGGAGAAAACTCCTGCTGCTCAAACCAAGATATTGCTGATGCAAAATCCGTTTGTGATCTTGTTGGCATTCCTCATGAAGTACACGATTTTGGCGGTGCATTTAAAGAATGTGTAATTGGTGATTTTATTAATTGCTACAAAAACGGATCAACTCCCAATCCCTGTGTGGTATGTAATAGGAAGATCAAATTTGAAGCATTACTAAAAATGGCTTTAGAAAGAGGTTATGATGCCGTTGCCACGGGACACTATGCACGCATTGAAAAACGCTCTGACGGAAGATATTTGCTTAAAAAAGCACTTGATTTGAGTAAAGATCAAAGCTATGTTCTCTATTCATTAACTCAACACCAATTAGCACATACCCTTTTTCCTCTTGGTAACATGACTAAACAAGAAGCGCGAGCTTTAGCAGAAAGCTTTGGCTTTGTTAACGCAAGAAAGCACGATAGTCAAGATATTTGCTTTGTACCCGACGGAGATTACGTTTCGTTTATTGAACGCACCACGGGCGAAACCTTCAAAAAAGGTAATTTTGTTGACCTCAACGGTAAGGTTTTGGGCACTCATGAAGGTATAATCAAATATACCATAGGTCAGCGAAAAGGACTTGGAATTGCATTTGGTGAGCCAATTTACGTAGTAAAAAAAGATGTTGAAAACAATACAATCATTCTTGGTCGCAATTCTGATCTTTTTGGAACAACTCTTACTGCAAATAATGTAAACCTCATTTCTTGCGATAAAATTAGTGAGCCAATGAGAGTTAACGCAAAAATCAGATACAATCAAAAAGAACAGCCTGCAACCGTTGAACAAATTGGTGATAATAGAATTAAAGTTACTTTTGATGAACCACAACGTGCGATAACCAAAGGACAATCAGTTGTTCTTTATGACGATGATATAGTTGTAGGTGGCGGAATAATTGAATAATTCTTCTGTTTTACTGATTATTTATTTATACTTTGACTATAATTAAGTAATATACTTGCGTATTACTTAATATATCTATTAACAAATAAGACTCAAGTGTATGATACACTTGAGTCTTTTATTTTTGAATCAATAAAGGAGAATCTAATGAATTTTTACAACCAAAGTAAAGAAGATACGCTTAATTTTTTTCAAAGCAATAGCCTTGGATTAACCTCTCAAGAGGCGCAAAATCGCTTGAACAAATATGGCAAAAACAAACTCACTGAAGGTGAAAAAGAATCTTTAGTACGTCGCTTTTTGAAGCAACTTGCAGAGCCGATGACTATTATTCTTATTATTGCTGCAGCTATATCCGCAGGAATGGAAATATACGAAGGTATTTCAAGTGGTCATTTGGGATTCCCTGCAGATGTGGTAATAATACTTGCAGTAGTACTTATAAACGCAATTTTAGGGGTTCTTCAAGAAAGCAAGGCTGAAAAAGCTATTGAAGCACTGCAAGAAATATCGGGCGCAACGAGTAAAGTTATTCGCGACGGACGGCAGTTGACAATCAAATCGGAAGATCTTGTTATTGGCGATATTATAGTTCTTGAAGCCGGTGATGCTGTCCCTGCGGATGCTCGTCTTATAGAATGCGCATCAATCAAAGCAGAAGAAGCTGCACTAACGGGTGAATCACTTCCGGTAAACAAAACTGACGAAATTATTGAAACAGAAAATGTCCCATTGGGCGATCGTAAAAATATGGTTTATATGGGTAGTGTTATCGTTTACGGACGAGGAAAAGCAGTAATCACTCAAACAGGTATGAACACTGAAATGGGTAAAATTGCAAATGCACTTTCTAATGCTAAAGAAGGAAAAACACCACTCCAAATAAAACTAGGACAATTATCAAAAATACTTACTGTATTAGTTATTATTATATCAATAGTTGTTTTCGGTATAAATCTAGGACGAGAATTAATTATAAACGGAAGTTTTACTTTCGATAAAATAATGAACTTTTTTATGGTAGCTATTTCTCTTGCAGTTGCAGCCATTCCTGAAGGGCTTTCTACAGTTGTAACAATAGTACTTTCAATTGGTGTAACTAATATGTCAAAACGAAATGCTATAATTCGTAAACTAACAGCAGTAGAAACTCTTGGTTGCACACAGATTATATGTTCTGACAAAACAGGTACATTAACTCAAAACAAAATGACAGTTGTTGAACATTATGGTGACGATGAAACATTCCTTGCAAATGCAATGTCACTATGCTCGGATGCCGAATTTGATGTTAACGAAAAAACTGCAGTGGGTGAACCGACCGAATGTGCATTAGTAAACTATGCTGAAAAAATTGGTGTTTCAAAAAATGAACAAAAAAATATCTTTATCAGAATTGGTGAGCTTCCTTTCGACTCTTCGCGAAAGATGATGACAACAGTTCATAAAAGTAAAAACAATGAAATTCTTCAATTTACAAAGGGTGCGCCAGATGAAATACTAAAAATCTGTACTCACGCTCTTATAAACGGAGAATCAACAGAAATTACCAACGAAATAAGAGAAGAAATCCTTTCTAGTAATAAAAACATGGCAGATCGAGCACTTCGCGTGCTTGCAGCATCATACAAAATGCTTGATAAAGCACCAGATAATTATAATAATAACTCACTTGAAAATGAAATGTGCTTTATTGGTATGGTGGGTATGATTGATCCTGTTCGTCCCGAAGTAAAGCCCGCAATTGAAGAATGCCGTCTTGCAGGTATTCGTCCTATAATGATAACAGGTGACCACAAAGACACAGCAATAGCTATTGCAATGGAGCTTGGTATAATCAGCGAATCAAGTGAGGCAATAACAGGAGCTGAACTTGACAAAATTTCTAATGATGAATTTGATGACTTGGTTGAAAAATATTCAGTTTATGCGCGTGTTCAACCAGAACACAAAACAAAGATAGTCAATGCATGGCGTAAAAAAGGAAAAATTACTGCGATGACGGGCGATGGCGTAAATGATGCACCATCCATAAAAAATGCGGATATAGGCATTGGTATGGGTATTACAGGAACGGATGTGACAAAGAATGTTGCAGATATGATTTTAGCTGATGATAATTTCGCAACTATTGTGTACGCTGCAGAAGAAGGACGAAGAATTTATGATAATATACGAAAAGCCATTCAATTTCTACTTGCATCCAATCTTTCGGAAGTTCTCACCATATTTTTTGCTACTCTATTTGGGATTGAAAATATTTTTTTGGCAGTTCATCTACTTTGGATTAATCTAATAACTGACTGCTTCCCTGCGCTTTCACTAGGCATGGAAAAACCCGAAGATGACCTTATGAAACGCGCGCCAAGAGATTCAAAAGAAGGGATTTTTGCAGGCGGGTTAGGAATAGCAGTTATATATCAAGGCGCACTTGTAACTTTTATCACTCTTATATCATACTTTTTAGGCAGGGATTATCTTGCTACAGCTTATCACTCTGAAATGATAACAAATGGTACGTATTCTCCAGAAATGATAGGCACATCTATGGCATTTCTAACTCTATCAATGGCAGAAATATTTCACGCATTCAATATGAGATCCCTTCACGGCTCAATATTTAAAATGAAAACTCAAAATTCATGGCTAATTTTGGCAGGCTTGCTTTCTTTTATTTTGACAATTGTAGTAATTGAAATCGACTTTCTTGCAAATGCTTTTTCACTTGCAAATCTTAATTTAAAAGAATATGGCATTTCTCTACTTCTTTCAGTAACAGTTATTCCAATAGTCGAAATAGTGAAATTAATCACAAGAATAACAAAAAGGTGAGCGTTTTGCTCACCTTTTTATTATTTTATTTTGACAAGTTTTTCAATTCCTTCTTTAAGATTGATTACAAGCTCGTCTATATCTTCCTTTGAATTGAAAGGAGAAAAACTGATTCTCATTGAACAATCTGCATCAAAATCGCTAAGTCCAAATCCCTTTAGAGCGCGACTTACTCTCTTTATTGCAGAATTTGAAGAACAAGCAGAACCGCTTGATACATAAATTCCCCTTGAGGAAAGATGATGAAGCATAGTTTCACTCTTGATAGATGGCAAAGTGATATTGATGACGTGCGGCGCACATTCACCTGTGGGCAAATTGATTTTTACATCAAGCTCTGCAAGCTTTTCAAGTGCATAAGCACGAAGCTCACGCATTTTTGCAACATCTTTTGAAAGATTTTTAAATCCCCTTTCTGCTGCTGCACCAAAACCAACTATACCTATAAAATTTTCAGTACCCGAACGGAAGCCAAATTCTTGTCCACCACCGTAAATGATGGGTTTAAGCTGTTTCTTTTTTATCACATCAGGGCTAACGTACAAAGCGCCTATTCCCTTTGGTCCATGAATCTTGTGTGCGCTAATAGTAACAAGGTCTGCGTTAAGCTCGGTTGGTGATACTTTTACCTTCATATAAGATTGCACAGCATCAGTATGTGTTACAACATCGGGATTTATCTCTTTTGCAAGTTTAAAGCACTCCTTAATATTATACACGGCTCCTGTTTCATTATTAACGTGCATAATCGACACAAGCAAGGTGTTTTTGTTCATAGCAGCTTTAAACTCATCAAGATCTATAACACCATTCTTGGTTGAAAGTCTAATAACCTCAAAGCCATCATTTTCAAGATATTTAAGAGTGTTTTCAATAGCAGAATGCTCTGAATCTGTAGTAATTATTCTACTTGCTCTGCGAGTTTTGGCATACGCAACACCCATAAGAGCAAGATTATCCGCTTCTGTTCCACTTGAGGTGAAAATAAGATTTTCTGCCTTGACGTTTCTTACAAAAAGTGAGGAAAGAACTTTACTTCTTGAATCTGCAATCATTTTTGAAGAATCAAATCCCTTTTTGTGAAGTGAAGATGGATTGCCAAAGCATTCCATAGCCTCAAGCATTTTTGCTTTAGCTTCTTCACAAATCGGTGTTGTCGCGCTATTATCTAAATATATCTCTCTCATTTTTCCAAATTCAAAACGGTTTGAGCCGCACTCATAATACCGATTTTTCCACTTTCATACGTAAGACCACCTTGAAAATACACCGTATAAGGAGGTCTTATAGGTCCATCTGCTGAAAGCTCGATTGACGAGCCCTGTGTAAATGCACCTGCAGCCATAATTACCTTATCAGTATAACCAGGCATATCCCAAGGCTCGGGAGTAACGTAAGCATCAACGGGAGAGCCTGCCTGAATACCACGACAAAATGCACAAAGTATTTCAGGGTCACCCGTAATAACGGATTGAATTATATCCGAGCGCTTTTCGTTCCACTTGGGAACTGCATTATATCCCATTTTTTCAAACATATATGCCGCAAGATAACCTGTTTTAAGTGCTTGAGCAGTTGTGTGGGGGGCATAGAAAAGTCCCTTATACAAGCTCTTATTTTGCCCCATAGTTGCACCAACTTCAGCGCCCGTTCCAGGAGAAGTTAAACGGTATGAAACAAGCTCAACAGCTTTTTTCGTACCTGCAAAATAGCCACCTGTTTCAGCCATACCGCCACCGGGATTCTTTATAAGTGAACCAATGCAAAGATCTGCACCAACTGCAACTGGCTCTTTTTCTTCGACGAATTCACCGTAACAGTTATCTACCACAACAAAAGTTTCAGGTGAAATGGACTTAACGAAGCGAGCCATTTCTCCAATTTCATCAACCGTGAGTGTTCTGCGATTAAGATATCCCTTTGAACGTTGAATAAATACCATTTTGATTTTTTGAGCATTAACCTTCAATTCTCTTCCTACTGCATCAAAATCAAATGTTCCATCATCTTTAAGTTCGATCTGACGATATTCAACACCAAAATCTTTAAGTGAACCGTTTCCCTCTTCGCCAACGATACCAATAACCTCTTCAAGTGTATCATACGGCTTTCCTGCAACAGAGAGCATAATATCACCAGGACGCAAAATGCCAAAAAGTCCAATTGTAAGCGCGTGTGTGCCACTTACAACAGAATGTCTTACAAGTGCCGCTTCACAACCAAAAACATCTGCCCAAATTCTATCAAGTGAATCCCTGCCTTTGTCGTCATAGCCATATCCACTTGTTGAACCAAACATACTGTCATCAACTCGATGCTCAGCGAATGCATTCATTACCTTTTTTGTATTATTAAATGAAACTCTATCAATTTCAGCAAACGTATCCTTAAGAGCTATCTCAGCTTCAGAAACGAGCTCTAAAATTTTATTTGAAAATTCCATATCTATTATTCCTTAATAAATTCTACCGCAAGGTCAATACATGCCTTGTAATCGTTCATATCTATCATTTCAACCCCTGAATGAATGTATCTTGAAGGGATAGAAAGTGCGCCTGCGCGACATCCTGCACCTGTCATTTGAATAGATGATGTGTCAGTACCGCCGAAAGCAAGTATTTCAAGCTGGCTCTTGATATTTTTCTCTTTAGCTATTCTATCAAGCTTGTCCACGATTTCAGAATCACAAATCACAGATGCATCTTTAATCTTGATAGCAGCACCGCCACCAAGTTTAACAGCCATGGGCTTTGAACCTGCTGTATCACCTGTGCCTGTTACGTCGAATGTGAGTGAAACATCTGCACCTATAGCAAATGCGGCTGTTTTTGAACCACGACAACCAACCTCTTCTTGAACACTAAATACATAGTAAACATCATCTACCACGGGTTCTTTTGCAATTCTCTTTGCAATTTCAAGAACGATACCACATCCTGCTCTATCGTCAAGGGGACGACCAACAACTCGATTAGCATTGAGCTTTGTGAGGTTGGATTTAAGAACGAATGTATCGCCAATTTTAACCTTTCTCTCAGCATTTTTCTTATTATCTGCGCCAATATCTATGTAGAAAAGGTCGGGAGCAAAATCAGATGCCTTTGTACCTGAATTGGGCACAAGCACACCGTGAACACCCTTATCAGAAACCACTTCACCGAATGCACAAGCAACCCAGTTAATTCCACCAATAGGAGCAACACGAACAAATCCGTTATCTTCAACAAAGTTTACAATAAAGCCGATTTCATCCATATGTCCACAAAGGAGTACCTTCTTGGGATTTTCACCATTACCACGCTTGAACGCGATAAGATTACCCATAGCATCAATATGGGATTCATCACAATATGGAGCAATCATTTCTTTAAGTGTATTAGCAACACGATGCTCTTTTCCTGAAACACCGTGAACAAGTGTTATAGTTTTAAGTGTATTATACATAATTTATACCTCAGCTTTCATATTTTTGAGCATTGCATAAACAAGCTCTCTAATTGATTCGTAATCTTCTATACTTGCAACACAAGCGGGAGAATGAAGATATCTTGTACCCATTGAAATGGCTACGCATTTAACACCCTTACCCGATTTGTGAATATGTCCTGCGTCATTACCACCTGAAACATATCTCTTGACCTGTGCTTTGATATCATTATTTTTAGCTGTATCGAGAGTAAAATTAACAAAATCGGTATCATAGATTGTAGATCTATCCATAAGGGAGATAACTCCACCACTTCCAACGTCTGCAACTCTCTTATGTGCAGGTGCACCTGCTATATCACCTATAGCTGTACTTTCAAGGATAATTGCACGAGAGGGCTTAACTTTTTCTGCCGCCACTCTTGCGCCAGAAAGTCCAACTTCTTCTCTAACTGTAAAGCAGAAATATGTATTGAAAGGAAGAGTGATATTGTTTTCTCTTATCTTTCTAATAATTTCTATCATAGCGCAGCATCCTGCTCTATCATCTATTGCCTTACCTTTAGCATATTTATTGTCATTACCAAAGAAAACAAAGTCAGAATTAAATACACCAAAATCCCCGATGTTAACATATTCTTTAGTTTCGTCAGCATCCTTAGCGCCAATATCAATATACATTTCTTTTATAGGAGTTACAGAAAATCTATCTTCTCTGCGCTTATGGTGAATTGCCTTTGCAGCGATAACACCGTTTATCTTGGTTTTTTCATTTCCAAGAATTACTTGCTTTCCATAGAGAACTTTAGGGTCAATTCCACCAAGATTAGAAAATTTAATATATCCGTCGCCGTCAATATCAGTAATCATAAAGCCAACCTCGTCCATATGGGAAGAAATCATTACTCTATCTTCACTTTCGCCCTTAACAAGCGCATAAACATTGCCAAATGTATCTTCAACTATCTTATCACAATCGTCACCGAGCTGCTCAATAATAGCATCTGCAACCTCGTTTTCAAATCCCGTAGGACCGAATTTTTGGCAAAGATATTCTAAAAGTTCAATTCCATATTTTTTCATATTTCAATTCCCCCTTTGCCAAATTCTTCTGCAATCTTCTTATCAGTAATAAATGCAGAAACAAGATCACAAAGTGTTTTTGCATCGTCAAGAGAAATAATCTCATTATATGTATGCATTGATGCAAGAGGAAGTCCTATATCCACCGTAGGAATTCCCTCTCTTGCAAGTTGAATTGAAACTGCATTTGTTCCCGTATGCGTGGGAGAAACAGAAATTTGATAAGGAATTTCTTTTTCTTTTGCAGCATCAACAACCATATTTGTAAGCTTTCTGTCAGTAACTGCAGAAATTGTAATGGAAGGACCTTTGCCAAGTTCAACTGTTTCTTCTTTCTTTGTGCCGGGTACTCTGCCAAGATTTACATCAATACTCATAGCATAATTGGGATTGAGTGCATAAGCACCAGGAGCTACCATTCCTGTTACCTCTTCACAGCAAGAAAGCATAACGTAAACGTCACCTGCAAGGTCTTCACGAGGTGTTATAGCGGTAGCATAAATTGCACAAGCTGCACATGCCTTATCGTCAAAGCTCTTACCCATAATCTTATTGTTAAGCATTTCGGTATATTTAGGAGCCAAACCGATGGGTGTTCCAATCCTGATTTTTGCTTCAAGTTCTTCTTTTGTGTAGCAAGTATCAATCAAAAGCTCATCAATTTTGGGAAGGTCTTTTCCACTTCCACTTGCAAGATGAGGCGGAGTTGACGCAATAACGCCAAACAATCTTTCCTCCTTGCCATATATAATAACGTCGCTCGCTTGCAAAATATGTGTATCTATACCGCCTATATTAATTACACGAAGAAAACCACCATCAAGAATTTCCGTAACGTACATACCGATTTCGTCCATATGAGCGTCAAGCATAATTTTAGGCGCATTTTCTTTTCCACATTTTTTTACAAAAATCTGATTTCCAACGTTGTCAAGATAATTTTCATCAAAATCATCGGCAACTAAAGAAAGCAATTTTTCTCTTTCAAATCTTTCAAATCCGCCTATACTCATAAGCGATGAAAGATCAACAATTAACTTTTTAAGTTCCATAATTTTCTCCAATCTATTTAAAATCATTTACTATCTCTTTAAATTTGTTTCCACGCTGCATAAAATTGTCAAAAGCATCAAAACTTGCACAAGCAGGTGAAAGCAAAACGATATCATATTTTCGTGCTAAATCTTTTGCCTTAAATATTGCATTTTTGAAATCTTTTTCAATGTAAATTTCAATTTGCGAGTTGCTTGCTTTTAAAACATCATTTATTTTTTCAGCGGTATCACCTGTCAAAATAACAGCTTTGGCATTCTCATTAAGCGCATCTGCAAGTGGCTCAAACGGAATGTTTTTATCATATCCACCACAAATAACAATTGGTTTTATTGGTAAAGCAGAAAGCGCTGCAGCAGTACGTGATGGACTTGAATCTATAGAACTATTGATATAGATTACACCATCAAATTCACGTACAAGCTCTAATCTATGCTCAACACCGCCAAAGGTTTTAGCTATATACTTGATAGTTGGCTCAGATACGAGTCCCCAAGTGAGTTGTATTGCCGCCATATAGTTTTCAATATTATGTCTACCCGGCAAAAGTATTGAATCAAGCTTTAAAATTTTAAGAATGTGATTATTGTAATAACGGTATATATGGCCGTCATAAATAAACATAGCAGACTCTGATCTTTCTTGGGGCTTATCTTTATATTTTTCAACAATATCATCATATAAATAGTCAGCCGAAAACAATGAGAGTTTAATATTG